>JAOPVF010000157.1 GCA_025963195.1 Mycobacterium sp.
GGATTCCGGTCGATGTGAAACTCATCGGGGTTCTCGAAGACGGATTCGTCGAAGTTCGCCGATTCGAACATCAACATGATCTTCTCGCCCTCGCGCATGTCCGTGCCGTGGAAGCTGGTGTCGGCCAGCAGCGTTCGGCACATGTTCTTCACCGGCGATGTCCAGCGCAACATCTCCTCGATGGCACTTGGCAACTTGCCCACGTCGGCCACCAGCGCCTCCCACTGATCCCGGTGGCGCAGCAACTGTTCGGTGCCGCCCGACAGCGTATGTCGGGTGGTCTCGTCGCCGCCGATCAGGATCAGCAGGGTCTCCATGACGATCTCGTCATCGGACATCCGCTGACCCTCGACCTCCGAGTTCACCAGGATGGAGAACAGGTCGTCGGTGGGCTCGGCGCGGCGCTTGGCGATGATCTCCATCGTGAAGGCGGTATAGCCGGAGAACGCGTCGAGCATGGCCTGGGCCGTCAGTTCGTCGATGTGCGAACTCAGCCCGACCACCAGGTCGTCGGACCACTTCAGCAGCAACTCACGGTCCTCGGGCAGCACGCCGAGCATGTCGCCGATCACCGCCATGGGCAGTGGGGCTGCGATGTCGCGGACGAAGTCGCACTCCCCCCGCTCGCACACCGAATCGATCAGCGTGTCGCAAAGGGTGCCGATCGATGGCACCTTGTCCATCACCCGTTTGCGGGTGAAACCGGCGTTGACGAGCTTGCGCCGCAAGAGATGTGAGGGGTCGTCCATGTCGATCATGTACGGCATGCCTGGCGTCTCGGGCCGGATTCCACCGGTGTTGGAGAACATCTCCGGGTTGCGCTCGGCGTCGAGTACGGCCTGATGGGTGGTCGCGGCAGCCAGTCCGTTGCGGTCGCGAAAGACTGGCTGATTGGCCCGCATCCAGCGGTACGCCTCGCGCGCCCCGCCGTCGGCGTAGAAGGTGCCGTCGGTGAAGTCGACGTCCGGTCTGGTGCCCTGGGGCAGAACGGCTGTCACGCAATCTCCTTTGCGTCGGCGAACGTCATCTCAACGTTCTCGGCAGAACTCGAAATCAGGGCCCGTTTCGGAAACCCGAGCAAGGCGAGTTCGCGTCCATAGGGGTGCTGGCCGAGACGGACCGTGGCTCCACCTGGCCGGTATCGGACGCCGGAAAGCCGCATCTCCCCTTCGGTTTCGCGGGTGATGCCGTCCAAATGCGAGTAGGTCGGATGCACCTGCGGCTTGGACGTGAAGGCCGACGGCACGCGCAGTCCTGGTTTGAACTCCATGCCAACCGCGAACTGGCCGTCGATGGTGACGTCGAACGAAAAACGGCGGCCATCACGAGCCCCGGCTGGATCGTCCGCTCCGCGAACGGCGAAGTCGGCCATCACCTTCGGGTAGCCCCAAATCGACCGGCCCGCCTCGAGCGTGAACGCCTGGTCGACGGGCAGGTGGTGGATGAACGCGGCGGCTGACTGCAGGGCGCGCAGTCCGGCGGCGTTCGACCCTGGCGGGTTGACCATCACGTTGGTGCCGTACTCGTAGTACTGGCCGAGATCGCCGTCGACGTAGTGCACGAGCATCAGCACGACCACCGCCTTGTCCGGCCGGTGGCGGCAGACCTGCAGACCGCTGTAGTCGATCATGCGCTGCGCGGCGTCGGCGTGAACCGAGAACATCGCCATGTGCTGGGTCGCGGTGCGGATCTTCACCGGCATGGTCACGACGGTGCCTGCGATGGTGTGGCGCGACGGTTCGGTCACAGGCCAAACCTAGAACGTGTTCTAGACAACTGCAAGAAAGTGTCTACACCAGTTCTGCGAGGTCGCGGATCTGTTCTGGCGACCGGGCACCGACCACCATCATGGTGACGCCTGCCGCCTCCCACGCCTTGATCTGCTCGCGCACGTAGTCCAGGTTGCCAACGATCGCCGAATCGTCGACCAGCTCGTCGGGGATGATGGCCGCGGCCTCGTCCTTGCGGTTGTTCCTGAACAGCGCGGTCACCTCGTCGACCACGTCGGCGTAACCCATCCTGCGGTAGACGTCGGCGTGGAAGTTGGTGTCCTCGGCACCCATCCCGCCCATGTACAGCGCGAGGTGCGGTTTCATCAGCTCCATGATTCCGGGCCGGTCGTCGGTCACGACCACCTGCGCGGTCGCGCAGATCTCGAAGGTCTCCCTGGTGCGCCGGGCGCCCGGGCGGGCGAATCCCTCGTCGAGCCACTCGTTGTACATGTCGGCGATCCTCGGCGAGTAGAAGATGGGCAGCCAGCCGTCGCAGATCTCGGCGGCCAGTGCCACGTTCTTCGGCCCCTCGGCACCCAGCATGACCGGGATGTCGGCACGCAACGGATGGGTGATCGGCTTGAGGTTCTTGCCGAGGCCGGTGGTGCCATCGCCGGTCAGCGGCAGCGGGTAGTGCGGCCCGTCGTTGTGCACGGGTGCCTCTCGCGCCCAGACCTGGCGCAGGATGTCGACGTACTCGCGCGTGCGGGCCAGCGGCTTCGGGAACTTCTGGCCGTACCAGCCCTCAACCACCTGTGGTCCGGATACGCCGAGGCCGAGGATGTGCCTACCGCCGGACAGTTGATCGAGCGTCAACGCGGCCATCGCGCACGCCGTCGGGGTGCGTGCGGACAGCTGGATGACCGACGTGCCGAGTCGCATCCGCGTGGTCTCGCGCCCCCACCAGGCCAGGGGTGTGTAGGCGTCGGAGCCCCACGCCTCCGCGGTGAAGACTGTGTCGAACCCGGCCTCCTCGGCCGTCGCGACCAATTCGGCGTGGTTGGTGGGCGGCTGCGCGCCCCAGTATCCGAGCTGAAGGCCCAACTTCATTTCGCTACCTCTCGACCCGCGGTTGAAACCATTCTTAGAACCTGTTCTACTCGATGCTGTGACCGCCAGCCAAAGCAGCCCGGTGCAGATCGACACACATGAGCCGCCACTTTCAGCTCCGCTGAGGCTCTCATTCGACTACACCCGTTCAGTCGGACCACTCCT
>JAOPVF010000188.1 GCA_025963195.1 Mycobacterium sp.
GCTGGACGGCATCGACGACGACACCTTCGTCCGCCTGACGAGGCGCGCGCTCGGCCACTACGGCGACCTGTCCAAGCTCGTCGCGAGCCCGCTGACCGCCCTGCCCGTCATCGATGATCGGCTGGCCCAGCGCGGCGTGCCCGATCAGCCCCTCGAGCGGGCCAACGAACTCAAGGCGCTCCTGGCGGACCGCATCGCGGCGCTCAAGCCACGTGACGGCGGCGACTTCGGCACCACCGAGCAGTGGCGCCACGACAACTCGCTGTACTTCCCCTACGTCGTCGGCGTGCGCGCGTACGCACAGAACGCGACGGCGGCCGGGCTGGATCCGGTGGCCCGGCAGGCGTGGCAGTGGTTCGTCACCGAGGTACCGCAGCGGTCGCTGCACAACTGGCAGAACGCGGCAGCGCGCGTCATCGCCGCGGACCTGCGTGGCACACCGGTTCCCGTGACCTCGTAACCCTCTCTGACCTGCAGCTGGCAGTGATTGGCAGCGTCAGGCGTCGATCTGGCAGTGGTTCCTGAGCAGTGTTCGTGGTGTCAGCAACACCAGCACCGCCTCAACGCCGAGGAGCCCTCGATGACCGCCACGATCACCACCCGCCCCCTGTCCAGTAGCAGCGATTCCCTGCTCCGCTTCGCGATGCGCGCCGACGCCACCCTGTGTGCAGGCACGGGCCTGCTCGTCAGCATCGCCGCCGACCCGCTGTCCCGGGTGTCGGGACTGTCGTCCACGTCCGAGTGGATCGCCGGCGCCGCGCTCGTCGCCTACGGCGTTGCGTTCTACGTGCTCGCCGCGGTACCGGCCGTCCGGCGCGTCGGCGCGGGCATCATCGCGGCGAACGTCGTGTTCGCCATCGTCGCGCTGGCAGTCCTGGCGGCGGGCGTGCTCCCACTGACCGGCGTTGGCGTCGCCATGATGCTCGCCACGATCGCGTCCACTCTCGGCTTCGCCTACCTGCAATACCTCGGAGTGCGCCGTCTGGCGTGACTCCCTCCGAACCGGTGCGCGGCCGCCCGCCGCAAGAGGTTACGGCGTGCGGCCCGCACCGGCCTCCGCGCTCCACCCACCCATCGAAAGGAAGTTCCATGACCGCCATCACCGCTCCTGTGACCACCGCCCGCGACTCCTTCCTGCGCTTCGCGCTCCGCTTCGACGCCATCGGCAGCGGCCTGATGGGCGTCGTCGGCCTCGCGATCGCTCCGCAGATCGCGGAGTTGTCGGGAACCACCACCAGCTTCGAGTACGCGATCGGCGTCTTCTTCGTTGCCTACGGCGTGGCCGTGTTCGCCCTGTCGCTGCGGCCGTCGGTGCGCCTTACGGGCCGCGCGTGCGTCATCGGGAACCTCGTCTACAGCGTGGCCACGGTGGTCATGGTGCTGGCCGACGTCTTCCCGCTGACCACGACGGGCATCGTGGCCACCCTTGGCAGCGGCGTCTTCACCCTGGTGATGGCCGACCTGCAGTACATCGGCCTGCGCCGTATCAAGGTCTAGATCCCACGGACTTCGGCGTGTTCATCGGCGCTCATCGCCGGTGAACACGCCGAAAACGCGTTCAGAGCTTGCGGAGTCGCAGCCGGTTGATCGAGTGGTCGGCGTCCTTGCGCAGCACCAGCGTCGCGCGCGGCCGGGTCGGCAGGATGTTCTCGATCAGGTTGGGCCGATTGATCGAATGCCAGATGTCGCGGGCGGCGAACACCGCCTGGTCGTCGGTCAGCGTGGAGTAGTGGTGGAAGTGCGACTGCGGGTCGGCGAACGCCCCGGCGCGCATGGCCAGGAAGCGCGAGACGTACCAGCCCTCGATGTCCTCGATGCGGGCGTCGACGTAGACCGAGAAGTCGAACAGGTCGGACACCATCAGCGCCGGCCCGGTCTGCAAGACGTTGAGTCCCTCCAGGATCAGGATGTCCGGATGCCGAACACAGGTCTGCTCGTCCTGCACGATGTCGTACAGCAGATGCGAGTACACCGGCGCACACGCCTGATCGGAGCCCGACTTCACCGCGGTGACGAATCGCATCAGTCCACGCCGGTCGTAGCTCTCGGGGAAACCCTTGCGGTGCATCAGGTTTCGACGCAGCAGCTCGGCATTGGGATAGAGGAAGCCGTCGGTGGTGACAAGGTCGACGCGGGGGTGGTGCTCCCAGCGGGCCAGCAGCGCCTGCAGCACACGGGCGGTGGTCGACTTGCCCACCGCAACACTGCCCGCGACGCCGATCACGAACGGCACCGGGCGGTCCGGATTCTGCTGCGGCTCGCCGAGGAACTCCGCAGTCGTGGCGAACAACCGCTGACGCGCGGCGACCTGAAGGTGGATGAGCCGGGCGAGCGGCAGGTACACCTCTTCGACTTCGAGCAGGTCCAGCTGCTCACCGAGGCCGCGCAAGCCCGCCAGGTCCTTCTCGCCGAGCTTCAACGGAGTCGACATGCGCAGCGCTTGCCACTGACTGCGGTCGAACTCGACGTATGGACTCGGCTCGCTGGTCCGCGCCATGTGCCCAGTCTTGCATTTACGGTTGAGGGTATGGACTCCGCCACCCTGATCCGCGAGTATCTGCTGCTCGGTCTGCGATTCGACCGGGTCGAGGAGGGATACGTCGACTCGTTCACCGGAGATCCCGCGTTGCGCCGCGCCGTCGCGTCCGAGCCGACGCCCGACCCGGCCGGCTTGGCGCGGGCCGCCGAACGGCTGCTTGCCGAGGTGCCCGGCGCCGACGGCCTCGAGCCCCAGCGCGCCGACTACCTCGCCGCGCACCTCAAGGCGTTGGCGTGTGCTGGCCGCAAGTTCGCAGGCCAGGACGTCGGGTTCGTCGAGGAGGTCCGCGACTACTTCGACGTCGACATCGTCAAGGGCGACCCCGAGCGGTACCGCGA
>JAOPVF010000207.1 GCA_025963195.1 Mycobacterium sp.
GGGTTGCGATTGCGCCCGGTATCGACTTCGACACCGTGCATGGCGGTGCCTACGTGAGGTTGTCGTTCGCCGGCCCGACGAGCGACATCACGGAGGCATTGCGCCGGATGGGTCCGTGGTTGGCCACTGTGGTTTGACCAGCACTCACCGGTCGTCGTGCTCGCGCGCTCGTGAGAGGATTCGTGCATCGCATCGGCGCGATGTCCCCTGTCACCCTCGGAGAACCCCGGAGATGATTGGAGTCCCATGCCCGATGACGAATTCCAAGAGCCTCACGAGCGGTCCATCGACGCGATCACCGTCGTGGTCGTGCTGCTCGATGCCGCGCTGGCGTGGCTCGTCGCAACCCTCGCCGTCGCGGGATCGACGAGCTGGCCGGTGCTCGCCATCCTGCCGTTCACCCTCCTCTTCGGCGTACTGGTCGGCGTGGTCATCCGCGCGGTAGCGACCGGCCCGACGCGCCGGCTCAGCGTCGTGGGACGCGGCGTGGTCGCGATCGCCGTCGGGGCGGTCGTCGGTGAGCTCGCCGCGCTCGTCCTCTTCGGCAGCACGATCGACCGCCGCCTCGACGAGCAGACCGCACGCGAAGCCCTCGCCGTGCCCGCCGTCGCGCAGGCTTCCGCCGACCTCGACCAGACACGTGGCGCCCGTTCTGCGCTCGACGCCGCGGTCGAAGGAGCACGCGCGGATCGTGACGATGCGCTCGTCGTCGCGCGCTGCGAGTACAACCCGTCACCCGCATGCCCCCAGACCCGCATCACCGGCGTGCCCGGCGCCGGGCCCGAAACCCGAACGGCGAAAGAACTTCTCGCGGACACCCAGCGCGAGGTGGAAATCGCTGAGGCAGCACGCGACCGCGGAGCACCCGAGCTTGACTCGAAGATCGCCAACGCCGAGCAGTGGCTTGCGCAGGCCCGCACGACAGCCATCGCGGTAGCGAATCATGGCCTCGGGGCAAGGTGGGTCGTGATGAACGCCTATTCGTTCTCCAACGTCGGCCCGCTCCTGCTGCGTCTGTTCACGCTCGTGTTCTTCGCGTTGCTCAGCCTGCTGCCGCTGATCTTCAAGTCGTGGCGCGGCGAGACGACCGACGATCGCGGCGCGGCCGCCCGCGCCGAGCGGGATCGCGCGGAGCTCCTGGCAGACACCGCGATCGCCGTCAAACGTGCCGAGGTTCGCGCGGCCACCGAAATCATGTGGGCCGACCAGCAGCTCGCCAACGCCCGCCTCGCCGTCGAGGCGCAGACCGAGATCGACCGCGAGCACCATCGCCGACGCGTCATCGAGGCACTCGAGGGTCCGGTTTATGCGACGTCGCAACGGGAGTCCGTGGATGCCGAAGTGGCTCAGACCGAATTGCCCGCCGCCGCAGAAACAACGGAGAACCTGCCTGCACTGGTCGAATCGGGCGGTGCGGTTGAACTGCGTAGCGGGTCGCTGATCCCGACGATTCCGGACGTCACCAAGGCCGCCGCTCGCTGGATTCGTCCGCTAGTGCCACCGTTCGTCGCCCGCGCGGTCGACACCACGGGCCAACCGCTGCGGGCCGCGAGGCAGGTGTTCGAAGAGGTCGAGGAGATCACGTTCCTGCTCAAGCGCACCCACAAGGTGACCGTCAACTCCGAGGAGACCACAGAGCAGCGGCTGCAGACCGGATCCACCCTCACCGAGGCGAAGCCCGTTGCTCAATCGCGCGGAGCTGACGGCCCGCGTCAACTTCCGCCCGCGGAGTAGGTCCGCCACCGCGAGTTCTGCTACATGGTCGCTTACGACGCGTGGGCGCAGCCGTGACTCAGAAATGGACGATGCCCGGCTGTTAGCGCGCGCTCCAGCCACCATCCATCGTGTACGACGCACCGGTCACCATGCCCGCATCCGGTGAGGCCAGAAAGCCCACCAGAGCCGCGACTTCCTCGGGTTCCACCAGCCGCTTGATCGCGCTTTCGGAGAGCAGAATCGTCTCGACGACCTCCTGTTCGGGGACACCGTGGGTACGGGCCTGATCGGCGATCTGCTTGGCCACCAAGGGGGTTCGGACGTAACCCGGGTTGACGCAGTTACTGGTGACGCCATGCGGGCCGCCTTCCAGCGCCGTCACCTTCGACAGCCCTTCCAAACCGTGCTTGGCCGTCACGTAGGCCACCTTGTACTCGGATGCCCGAATCCCGTGCACCGACGAAACGTTGACGATCCGGCCGAACCGCTGCGCGAACATGTGCGGCAGCGCCGCACGGATCAGCAGGAACGGCACCTCGACCATCAACGCGAGCATCGACCGGAAGCGCTCCGGGCTGAACTCGGCGATCGGAGCGACGGTCTGCACGCCCGCATTGTTGACCAGGACGTCGGTCTCAAGGACCAGGTTCTCGAGCGCACCGACATCGAGAAGGTTTACCGCCCAGGCACTTCCACCGATCTCCTCGGCCAGCGCCTTGGCCCCCACGTCGTCGACGTCGGCGACGACGACGGTGGCACCCCGGCCGGCGAGTTCCCGCGCGCAGGCCGCACCGATACCGCTCGCGCCGCCGGTGACCAGCGCGGAACGGCCGGCCAAGTCGGTCATCCGACCGCGGCCTGACGCCGATCGGCCATCTCGTCGGCGTCGGCGACGTCGAGGGATGTCAGGTCGATACCCTTGGTCTCGCGGGTGAACAGAACCGCGACGAGGGTGATGGCACAGGCACCGGCCAGATAGACCGCGATCGGCACCGACGAGTCGTAGACCTCCAAGAGCTTCACCGCGATGATCGGCGCCAGCGAGCCCGCCACGATCGAGGTGACCTGATAGCCGAGGGATACACCGGAATAACGCATCCGAGTGGGGAACATCTCCGCCATGATCGCCGGCTGCGGCGCGTACATCACCGCGTGGATCATCAGGCCGAGGGTGACCGAGGCGGTGATGACCACATAGTTGCCGCTGTTCATCATCGGGAAGGCGAAGAAGCCCCAGGTGGCGCCGAGGACGGCACCCACGAAGTACACCGGCCGCCTGCCGTAGCGGTCGGCGAG
>JAOPVF010000215.1 GCA_025963195.1 Mycobacterium sp.
CGAGGGCGCTCCCGGTCTGACAGACACACCGTCGCTTAGGCAGCGAGGGCGTAGTCGCGCTGATTGGAATCGGCGCTTAATTGGTTGCAACGACGCTTACGGTGGTCTCTTGCCTGCACCGGCACGCTTCCCTTGATTCGATGCGCGATGTCGAAACCGTTCGGCCCCTCGCATCCCCACCGGACTTCGGCGGGACAGTCCATCATACCGTGCAGTTCAACAACGGCCAGTGATTGAAAAGTCCCATTCAGATCACGTAGGCCATGTGGTCGACGATCCGCTGACCCACCTCGGATTCGCCTTCGAACTCGACGTCACGTGGGCGGTCGGCGCCGAGCGGCCTGCCACCGCACAGTCGGGTGAACTGCAAGCCGTCGAGCCGGATGACCGTGGTCGGTCCCTCGCCGGCGAAGTCGTCGACCACAGCAGCCCGGCCGTCGACCGCCACCCTGATGATCCGCGCCATCGGACCGGTCAGCTGCAACGCCACCCGCGCGCCTTCGGGTGCCTTGCCGAGCTTGCCGACGACGAAGCCCATGCTGGCCGAGATCTCGTCGAGTGCCAGGCGTGACGACGGGCCTCCTAGATCCGTGTCCGACGGCGGGCGCGACAAGGCCTGCCGGACGTCCTGCTGGTGCATCCAACAGTCGAAGGTGCGGACGCGCATGAACCGGCCGTAGGTGTCCGGCCCTGCGGGCGTCGCGGTGACCCCGTTCCAGACCTCCTCGGTCATGTCCGTGAGCATCGCTCTGCGCTTGGCGGTCACGTCGCGGAACCGCGTCAGCACGTCGTCGCCGGTCTCGCCACGCAGATGCTGCACCCAGCACTCGTTGAGCTCGCCGATGGGGTTGCGCACGTGATCGAACGTCGAGACCTCGACGTCCAACTCGGGGGTGGCGACACCCGACAGCATGGACTCGGTGCCGATGACGTGGGCGACGACGTCGTGGACGCACCATCCCGGCAGCGGGGTCGGCGACGCCCACTGGGCATCGGGCACACCGGTCATCAGCCGGTCGATTTCGTCCCACGACGCGAAGAGTCCATCGAGGACGTCCGACTTGTCCAGGACGGTGGCGGGACGTACGGGGCTGTTCACCGACCGACGGTATCGCTCCGACCGGGTGCCCGTCAGCCGGTCGCGATCATCCCGACGGCCAGCAGCGCCAGCACCACGCCAACGGCCTGCCATCGGGTCACCCGCTCCTTGAGCACCACCATGGCCAGCGCAACCGTCGCGGCCGGGTAAAGCGACATCAACACCGCGGCCAGCGACAGCAGGGACGACTGCACGGCCAGCAGCATCGCGACGTTGGCGATGGTGTCCAAGACGCCCGCCAAGAGTGCCAGCCGCAACGGCGTACCGGTCGGCACCGCGAGATTGTGAGTGAACAGCGCGATGATCACCATGAGCGCGCTGGCCGTGGCCCGCGCGAACACCAACGGCCACAGCCCGGCCTCGACGGGCGCCTGTGCGATCAGCACGAAGTTCATCCCGAAGGCCAGCCCAGCGCCGAAGGTCAGCCAGGCGATCTTGGCGGTGAAGCGGTGCGGTTTCGAATCTTCATCCCGCACCTGCCGGGACACCAGCACCACCGCGACGAACGCCAAGACGATGCCGACCACGGCGATGCCAGTCGGCCGCTCCCCCAGCATCACTCCGACCGCCACGGGAACGCCCGAGACGAGCAGCGCGGTCACCGGCGAGACCACCGAGATGGGGCCGGCCCCCAGCGCCGCATAGAACCACCACACGCCGAAGGCCTGCCCGATACCGCAGAGGCTGCCCCACATCACCGCAGGCGCCGATACGTGACCGCCGACGAACAGCGACAACACGGTGAGCAGCGTCATGGCCACCGGGTAGGACACCAGCACCACCCGCAGGGCGGCCACCCTCCGCGATGCCATACCACCGACGAAGTCGCTGACGCCGTAACCGAACGCCGAAACCAGCGCGAAGGCGACCCCGATCAGGTCATGCCCTTGGCGCGCCGCCCCAGTTCTCGGTTGACTTCCCTGTCGGCGTCACGCCGTGCCATGTCCTGCCGCTTGTCGTGCGTCTGCTTGCCGCGCGCCAGCGCGAGCTCCACCTTCACCTTGCCGTCGGTGAAGTAGAGCGACAGCGGCACCAGCGTCAGGTTGCCGTCGCGGATCTTGCCCACCAGCGTGTCGATCTGGCTGCGGTGTAGCAGCAACTTTCGGTTGCGCCGCGGCGCGTGGTTGGTCCAGCTGCCCGCGTGATACTCCGGGATGTGCAGGTTGCGCAGCCAGATCTCACCGTCGTCGAGGGTGGCGAACGCGTCGGCAAGCGACGCCTGGCCCTCACGCAGGGCCTTCACCTCGGTACCCATCAACGCGACGCCGGCCTCGAACGTCTCGAGGACCGAATAGTTGTGCCGCGCCTTGCGATTGGTCGCGACCACCTGGTTGTTGCGCCGGGTGGCCTCGTCGACCTTCTTCTTCGCCATCACTAACGCCGCACGTACAGGCGCAAGGTGACGTAGCCGGTGACACCGGCCATCGCCACGCCGACGAACAACAGGATCGGCGCGATGTAGAGAATGTCCGCGTAGTCGATCCTGGCGATCAGGTTCGCTTGATAGAACTGGTTGAGCGCCTTCTCTAGGAACAACGCCCGTACCGTGATCAGCCCGAGGATCGCGATCACCACGCCAAGGAACGCGGCGAGCATCGCCTCCACGAGGAACGGCAGCTGCGTATACCAGCGGCTCGCGCCGACCAGTCGCATGATGCCCACCTCCGTTCGGCGGGTATAGGCCGCGACTTGAACCATGTTGGCTATCAACAGGATCGCACCAACCGCCTGGAGGAGGGCGACCGCGAACGCCGCGTTGCTCAAACCGTCGAGCACCGCGAACAACCGGTCTATCAAGTCCTTCTGATTGAGCACGTTGAGCACACCCGGTTGGCCGACCAGCGATTCGTCGAACGCCTTGTGCTGCTCGGGATCGTCGAGCTTGACGATGAACGAGGCCGGGAACGCATCCTTGCCCGCGACGTCCTTGTACTGCGGGAACTTCTTGATCGCGTCGTCGTAGGCCTGGTCGCGGTTGAGGAAGCGCACGGACTTCACGTCGCCGCGATCCTCGATCTGCTTGCGCAGCGCCTTGCACGGGTCGGCGTCACACGTCGGATCATTGGCCGAGACGTCGTTGGTCAGGAAGACCTGGCTCTCGACCCGGTCCAGGTAGATGTTGCGGGAGCTGTCGGCGAGCCGGACGACGAGAAGGCCGCCGCCGAACAGGCCGATCGAGATGGCGGTCGTCAAGATCATGGCGACCGTCATCGTGACGTTGCGACGAAGCCCGGTGAGGACCTCGTTGATCAGAAAGCCGAAGCGCACTTAGCGATCCATTCCGTAGACACCGCGCTGCT
>JAOPVF010000231.1 GCA_025963195.1 Mycobacterium sp.
TCTGCCATCCGAACACCGTCGTGTAGAAGTCGATGGCGCGGCCGAAGTCACGGGTGGTGAGCTGATGCCAGACCGGCGCACCCGTCTCGTTCACTACCTCGAAGCCGTTGTGGCCGTCGGGCTGCCAGAGCCCGAAGAACGCGCCGGTGGGATCGGTCAGCGTGGCCATCCGGCCCTTGGCCGGAACGTCCATGGGTTCGCCGCACGTGCTGCCGCCTGCGTTGACGGCGGCCGCGATCGTCGCGTCGACGTCGGCGGAGTGCAGGTAGGTGGTCCAGCCGTCGGGTGTCCGGAATTGCGGATCATTGCCCATCAATCCGGCTACGGGTCGGCCGTCCTTGGACGCGGTGACGTAGCCACCGTATTCGGGTCCGGCGGATTCAAACGTCCAACCGAACAACGTGCCGTAGAAGTCCTTGGCGCGGTGCAGGTCGGACGTCAGCAGGTCGATCCAGGTGGGGGCGCCCAGCGGGGCGACGGTGCGATTGGCCATGATGCTCTCCTTGGTCAGCGGGTCGGTCACCGATACCGACTGGGCCCACCAGGAAAACTCATCGCGGGCCGATGTCCCAGTCCACGGTGAAGCCCTCCCGCAACACCAGATCGACTAGGACGTCGATGCGCTCCGCAAGAAGCCACGACTCTTGGGTAAACCCGTCGATGCCGAAGAAGGCATAGTTCGCCGAGATGCTCGGCGTCGTTCGGGATCGGTAGACGACCGCATCGAGATCGGGCCACCACCGGCGGGCCGCATCAGCGAGGTGCTGGCATGTGTCCCACACGTCCTGGTGTTGGCCAGTGCTGATCTGGTCGTCGACGTGGAGTGCATCGAGGTTGCGTTCGGTGCGCAGATCGAGGATCCGGAGCGACCGCGTTGTCATCAGCCGGATGAGACGTTGACCGGCGTGGTCCGCCGGTATGACCGACCCGGTGGCGCGGTAACGCTCGCGAAATGCACCGACGAGTCGGGTTGCGGCATAACGCGTCCGGAATCCACCCGACACCGGATCGAACCGGTGACGGGGCTCTTCGAACCCCTCCCACGTCCACTCCGAGGGATGCGCAGCCTCCACGCGCCACAACTCGGTGCCGGTCCCAATGCGTCGGCTCCGCAGGCCGCTCGGCCGCTCCTGGGGTAGCGGCCGCCGATAGGCGGCGGGGAGGTCAGGCACCGAGCGAGGTGAGGATCCGCCATCCCGTGTCTGCCGTAGCCGGGTGGCGCAGGGTCTCGGTGATCGACGAGCCGTCGAGTTGGTCGCGGGTCATCCGCATGATGCGGTCGGCGGCCACCGGATCTGACGTGAACTGCGCGAGCAGGTCGAGGATTCGGGGTAGGTCTGTGCGAAGTCTGTCGTCGTCGAATTGCCATGCCGGGAACCACGTTTGGTTGCCGACCGGGGCGCCGAGTAGCTTCCCTCGGCTGCGGAGCCGATGCACGGCTTGCGGTGAGGCGAACCGCAATAGGTGTTGAACGTCGGAGGTAGACAGGGCGCCGGCCTTGAAGTCGCTCGTCAGCACTGCGCGGCGGCGTTCGTTGATGCTGCTGGCCGCGACGTGCTCGAGCGTTCCCTCCGGCGTCGTCGGCGCGAGCAGGAGCTCGTCGAGAACCTGCGCGAAGCCGGCATCTTGGCGGGCCCGCGCCTCGACCTGGCGAACGAGTGGGGCAACCGCGGCAGGCATGACGCAATTCTACGCGCACCCAGGTCCGATTGAAACAATCGAAACAACATCCATGGTTGCCCCGACCCGTCAGCAGTGCGGCGTATGCCAGCGGTTAGCCCGAGATCCCCAGCACCCGTAGCGCGTTCTCCTTGAAGATCAGCGGCCGTACCGCCGGGTCGAGATCGAGGGCGTCGAAGTCCTTCTTCCAACGGTCCAGCTGGATGTAGGGATAGTCCGTTCCGAAGAGCGCCTTGGTGCGCAGCTGCCTGCCGAGGGCACCGACCAACTGCGGTGGGAAGTACTTCGGTGAGTACCCCGAAAGATCAAGGTACACATTGGACTTGTGCGCGGCGATGGCGATCTGCGCGTCGACCCACGGCACCGCTGGGTGGGCCATCACGATGGTCAAGTCGGGGAAGTCGGCAGCGACGTCGTCGAGCAACATCGGGTCGCTGTAGCGGAGTTTGATGCCGTGCCCGCCGGGTAGCCCCGAGCCGATCCCGGTCTGCCCGGTGTGGAACAGCGCAGGCACCCCCGCGCCTGCGATGGCGTCGTAGATCGGGTAGAAGCGCCGGTCATTGGGCTCGAACGCCTGCATGCTCGGATGGAACTTGAAGCCCTTCGCGCCTTGCCCGACCTGCTCGCGGACCCGTTGCACTGCGCGGTCGACCTGCAACGGATCGACCGTCCCGAACGGGATCAACACGTCGTTGTTGCGCGCGGCACCGGCGATCAGATCCTCGATCGAGTTCGGCGCGTGGCCCATCGCCGTCTCGGCGTCGATGGTGAAGACCACCGCCACCGCGTTGCGCTGACGGTAGTGGTCGGCGAGTTCGTCGACCCC
>JAOPVF010000475.1 GCA_025963195.1 Mycobacterium sp.
CGCCGCAGGTAGCGGGCGCCGGCCTCCTCGGCGGCGTCGGCGGTCAGGTTCGCACTCCACGCCACCACGTCCATGCCGAACGCGGCACCGATCTTGGCGATCCGACTACCGATCCGGCCGAGACCCAAGACGCCGAGGACGCGACGATCCAGTTCACGCCCGACGGTCGTCTGCCATCCGCCGTCGGCGACTGCCTGCCGTTCGGTGACGAGATGACGTGACGCGCCGAGGATCAGCGCCCAGGTCAACTCGACGGTCGACGCGACCGTGCCCGTGGTGTGCGTGACGTGGATGCCGGCGTCGGCAGCCGCGTCCATGTCGATCGACGCGTTGAACGCACCGGTCGACGCGATCATCTTCAGCCTGGGCAACCGCTCGATGATGGTGCGTGGCAACGGGGTTCGCTCCCGCATCACCACGAGCACGTCGAACGGAGTGAGCCGCTCGACCAAGGCATCGGGATCGGAGACGTGATCGGTGAAGACGGTGATCTCGGCTCGGTCGGTCACGGGTGACCAGTCCGCCGAGGTCAGCGCGACGCTCTGGTAGTCGTCGAGGATCGCCACCCGCACGGGTGTGTTGTTGGGATGGTTCACTGGGCTCCGTTCGCGAGGATGGCGGTCGATATGCTCGTCTGATGCCGCTTGTGAGCAAGACCGTCGAGGTTTCTGCCTCCGCCGATTCGATCATTGCGATCGTCGCCGACTTCGAGTCCTACCCGCAATGGAACGAAGAGGTGAAGGGCGTCTGGGTGCTGGCGCGCTACGACGACGGCCGGCCCAGCCAGTTGCGCCTCGACGCTGCCGTGTCGGGTTTCGACATCAGCTACATCCAGGCCGTCTACTACCCGGGCGAGAATCAGATTCAGACCGTCATGCAGAAGGGCGACCTGTTCTCCAAGCAGGAGCAGCTGTTCTCGGTGGTCGCCATGGGCCCCACCGCGCTGCTGACCGTCGACCTGGACGTCGAGACGACGATGCCGGTGCCCCAGCTGATGGTGAAGAAGATGGTCAACGACGCGCTCGAGCATCTGGCAGGCAACCTGAAGTCCAGGGCCGAACAGCTGGCCTCGGAAAGCGCTTCCTAGCGGGTCACGACCACAACCCCAGCTCGTCGAGGCGCGCGGTGAGTCGCCGCGCGCCGTCGGAGAACTGGCGGTGCGTCAGCCGGATCACCTCGTCGGCGTCACGGCGCCGCAGTGCCGCGATCAGCTCGCGCCGGTTGGCCACCGTGCTGAGGCCCCACTCGGGGTCGCTGGCGTAAATGTGCGGCGGAAGGTAGCGGGCCGCGTGGTGCAGGAACCAGGCCAGCTTGATCCGCCCGGACGATCGGTTGAACGCCCGGTGGAAGGCGTATTCGGCGTCGACGACGTCGTCGGCGTGCCGGTGGTCGATGGCGTCGGCCAGCGCTTCGGCGCGCCGTTCGAGTTCGTCGATGTCGTCGTCGGTGATCCGCTCGACGACTGACCTGGCGAGCTGGCTGGCGATCGTGGCCTGCAACCAGAACATGTCGCTGATGTCATCGCGCGTCAACGGCGAAACCACGTGACCGCGGTGGGGTTCGAGCCGCACCATGCCCTCCCCGCGCAACGTGCGCAGTGCCTCGCGCACCGGGGTGATGCTGACGCCGAGCTCGGCGGCGGTGTCGTCGAGCCTGATGAACGTGCCCGGCCGCAGCGTGCCGGACATGATGCCAATCCGCAGATGGGAGGCCACCTCATCGGCGAGCTGCTCGCGGTGAACCCGCTTGGTCGGAGCGTTCACGGCTTCGTCCCGTCCCCCGTCCGTGCGTGGCCTTGTCCTGTCATTGACCTGGCTTTGTTCCTGTGCGTGGCGCGGGGTTGTCCCCGAGCGGCCGAGGCCATATTGTGACCGGGCAACACCATGTTTGATCAAATATCAACATCGCGCAACCTGCGCTAGTGACCAGGGAGCATCAGCCGTTGACCGGTTCGCCGTCACCCGTCGAGCAGCCCTTTCTGGCCCGCAGACAGAACTGGACCAACCAGCTCGCACGCCACGCGTTGATGCAGCCCGATGCGACGGCACTGCGGTTCCACGGTCACACCACCACGTGGGGTGAGCTGAACCGGCGGGTCACCGCGCTGGCCGGTGGGCTGAGCCGGCGCGGGGTAGGCGTGGGGGATCGGGTGTTGATCCTGATGCTGAACCGGACGGAGTTCGTCGAGACCGTCCTGGCCACCAACCTGCTCGGCGCCATCGCGGTGCCGGTGAACTTCCGGATGACGCCGCCCGAGATCGCCTTCCTGGTCGGCGACTGCGAGGCCAGGGTGGTGGTGACCGAATCGGTGCTGGCCGGCGTGGCGACGGCGGTCCGCGCCATCGATCCGATCCTGACGACCGTGATCGTCGCCGGCGGCGCAAGCGAGGACGGCCTCCTCGGGTACGACGAGTTGCTGGCCGAGGAGGGTCCGCCAGAACTGGTGGACATTCCCAACGACTCGCCCGCGCTGATCATGTACACCTCGGGAACCACGGGCCGGCCCAAGGGCGCGGTGCTGACCCACAACAACATCGCCGGGCAGGCGATGACCAATCTCTTCACGGTCAGCCCCGACATCAACGGCGACGTCGGCTTCGTCGGCGTCCCGCTGTTCCACATCGCGGGGGTCGGCAACATCATCAGCGGGCTGTTGCTCGGCCTGCCAACCGTGCTGTATCCGGTCGGCGCCTTCGATCCGGGGGCGTTGCTCGACGTGCTCGAGGCCGAGGGAGTGACGTCCATCTTCCTGGTGCCCGCCCAGTGGCAGGCGGTGTGCGCCGCGCAGAAGGCCAATCCCCGGCAGCTCCGGTTGCGCGTGCTGTCCTGGGGGGCGGCGCCTGCGTCGGACTCGCTGCTGCGCGAGATGGGCGAGACCTTCCCCGGTGCGCAGATCTTCGCGGCCTTCGGCCAGACCGAGATGTCGCCCGTGACCTGCATGCTGCTCAGCGGGGATGCCATCCGCAAGCTCGGATCGGTCGGCAAGGTCATCCCCACGGTC
>JAOPVF010000332.1 GCA_025963195.1 Mycobacterium sp.
ACCGGCGCCCGCATCACCGTCGGTGGGGCACCCGTGTCCAGTGGCGACTCCGATGAGCCCGCAGTAATCGACTTCGACATCGATTTGTCCCCGTTCGAAGACGGTGGGTGGATCTGGTTCGACATCACCACCGAATCCAAGGTCACCGTGCACAGCGCAGGTTGGTATGCGCCGGTGCCCGCGCCGGGCCGGGCCAACGTCGCGGTCGGCATCCCGACGTTCAACCGGCCGGCGGACTGCGTCAACGCGCTGGCCGCGTTGACCTCGGATCCGTTGGTGGACCAGGTGATCGGCGCGGTCATCGTGTCCGATCAGGGAAGCAACAAGGTGGTCGATCATCCCGGCCACGCTGCCGCAGCCGCACCCCTGGGCAACCGCCTCTCGATCCACAACCAGCCCAACCTCGGCGGCTCGGGCGGCTACAGCCGGGTGATGTACGAGGCGCTGAAAAACACCGACTGCGAACAGATTCTGTTCATGGACGACGACATCCGCATCGAGCCGGACTCGATCCTGCGGGCGCTGGCGTTGAACCGGTTCGCCAAGGTGCCGACGCTGGTCGGCGGACAGATGCTGAATCTTCAAGAGCCATCACATCTTCACGTGATGGGCGAGATGGTCGACCAAGAGAACTTCATGTGGACCGGCGCGGTCAACACGGAGTACGACCACAACTTCGCGAAGTACCCGCTCAACGACGAAGAGGAGTTGCGCAGCAGGCTGCTGCACCGGCGCATCGACGTCGACTACAACGGCTGGTGGATGTGCATGATCCCGCGGTCGGTGGCCGAGGAACTCGGTCAGCCGTTGCCATTGTTCATCAAGTGGGACGACGCCGACTACGGCCTGCGGGCGGGGGAGCACGGCTATCCGACCGTGACGCTGCCCGGCGCCGCGATCTGGCACATGGCGTGGAGTGACAAGGACGACGCCATCGACTGGCAGGCCTACTTCCACCTGCGCAACCGCTTGGTCGTCGCGGCCATGCACTGGGACGGCAACATCCGTGGTCTGATCGCGAGCCATTTGAAGGCGACGTTGAAACACCTTCTCTGCCTTGAGTATTCGACTGTTGCCATCCAGAACAAGGCGATGGACGACTTCCTGGCCGGGCCCGAGCACATCTTCTCGATCCTCGAGTCGGCACTGCCCGA
This sequence comes from Mycobacterium sp., assembly GCA_025963195.1. Lineage (GTDB taxonomy): Bacteria > Actinomycetota > Actinomycetes > Mycobacteriales > Mycobacteriaceae > Mycobacterium. The sequence goes on from JAOPVF010000332.1 coordinate 1,155, forward strand.
GGTGCGGGCGATGCGCGCACAGTATCCCGACGCGGTCGTGCTGCCGAGTGCCACCGCGTTGCCGACGCCATCGGACAAGCGGTGGCGCAAGAAGGTGCACATCCCCACCAGCCCGGCTGCGATCGCGTTGCGGGTGAGCCGCGGTGCCGTCCACCAGCTTCGGGCACACGACCCCGAGCACCACGTCCGTCCGCAGATCAACGTTGCCACCCAGGACGCCCGGTGGTTCTCGCTGTGCAATGTCGACGGCGTCACCGTCACCACGGCGGATGGACGCGGGGTCGTCTACCGACAGCGCGACCGCGAGAAGATGCTCGAACTGCTCCGCGAGTCGCTGAAACGTCAAGCGCGCCTTGCCCGCAAGTTCAACCGCATGCGCAAGGTCTACCGCGCCGCGCTGCCGGTGCTCTCGAGCAAGCAGAAGTGGGAGACCGTTCTGCTTCCTGCGACTGAGGGCGCTCGGCTCGGATGAGCCTCGAGACAGCGGCGCCTGCGCGCGGTGAGGACGCGGTGCTGGTCGCAGTGCAGTCGACACTGACGGGTCGACCCGGGGTGCTCAGTGGTGCGCGTGCGCTGTCCCACCTCGGAGAGCACAGTGCGGGCTGGGTCGGAGTCGCGATGCTCGGCGCGGTGCTTCGGCCCGAGCGACGCCGGGCCTGGTTGACCGCTGGTGTCGGAGCGTTTCTCGCACACGCTGCGGCAGTCGTGATCAAGCGCATCGTCAAGCGCGAACGACCTTCCCACCCGGCGATCGCCGTCAACGTCGGCACGCCGAGTCGGCTGAGTTTCCCTTCGGCGCACGCCACGTCGACGACTGCTGCGGCGATTCTGCTTGGTCGGGTCACCGGACTTCCGCTACCCGTCGTCTTGGTGCCGCCGATGGCGTTGTCCCGCTTGGTTCTTGGTGTGCACTACCCGAGTGACGTCGTCACCGGAGTGGCGGTCGGCGCGGTGGTGGCCAAGGTCGTGAGCCGCCTTGCGGATCGGGTTGAAGGAGAGAGAGCTCGATGAGTGAGGAAGCCCCACCCGTCGGAGGGCCGCCAAAGAACCTAGCAACGGGGATCGTCAAGGCCCTGCGCCCGCGCCAGTGGGTGAAGAACTTGCTGGTCCTCGCTGCTCCGCTGTTCGCCTTCGGCGGGGACATCAAGTACGACTACCGCGAGGTGCTGATCAAGGTCGGCATCGCGTTCGTGGCTTTCAGCCTGGCGGCTTCGTCCATTTATCTCATCAACGATGCCCGCGACGTCGAGGCCGACCGTGAGCACCCGACGAAGAGGTTCCGCCCCATCGCCGCCGGCGTGGTGCCGCAACAGCTCGCCTACGCGCTTGCCGTGGTGCTCGCGGCGATCTCGCTGACCGTCTCCTGGTTCGTCACCCCGAACCTCGCCGTGGTAATCGCGGTGTACATCTGCATCCAGCTGGCGTACTGCTTCGGCCTCAAACATCAAGCCGTCCTGGACATCTGCATCGTGTCATCGGCTTATCTGATCAGGGCGATCGCCGGCGGCGCCGCGGCGGACATCCCGTTGTCGCAGTGGTTCCTGTTGGCGATGGCCTTCGGTTCACTGTTCATGGTGGCCGGAAAGCGTTACGCCGAGCTTCAACTCTCGGAACGTACCGGTGCCAAGATCCGCAAGTCGCTGGAGAGTTACACCAGCACCTATCTGCGATTCGTCTGGACGTTGTCGGCGACCGCCGTGGTGGTGTGTTACGGACTGTGGGCGTTCGAGCGCGACCGCATCACCGACGGATCCTGGTTCGCCATCTCGATGATCCCGTTCACCATCGCGATCCTGCGCTACGCCGTCGACGTGGACGGCGGCATGGCAGGCGAGCCCGAGGAGATCGTGCTGCGCGACCGCGTGCTGCAGTTGCTTGGCGTGGCGTTGATCGGAACCATTGGTGCGGCCGTCTACTTCAGCTGACCGGCCGAAGTCGGCCGCCGCGCTCCGGTTGGCGCGTTGGCCTGCGTTTCCCTATGACGTCACGGTCAGGGTCAGCCTGTGGCTTGGAGTGCTGGTGGTCGCGGGGCTGTTCGGCTGGGGAGCGTGGCAACGCCGCTGGATCGCCGACGACGGACTGATCGTCCTTCGGACGGTGCGAAACCTGCTGGCGGGCAACGGCCCGGTGTTCAACGCGGGCGAGCGGGTGGAGGCCAACACCTCGACGGTGTGGTCGTATCTCGTCACCGTGGGCGCATGGATCGGTGGCTCTGCACAACTCGAATACGTGGCTCTGACACTGGCATTGTTGCTCAGCGTGCTCGGCATCGTGTTCGCGATGCTGGGCACCGGCCGGCTCTACGCACCGGGGCTGCGAGGCCGCAGGGGACTGCTGCTGCCCGCCGGTGTGCTGGTCTACATCGCCATCCCGCCTGCCCGCGACTTCGCCACCTCCGGGCTCGAAAACGGTTTGGTACTGGCCTATCTCGGGCTTCTCTGGTGGATGATGGTGTGCTGGTCGCAGGCTCTGCGGCAGCCCGCCGCGCCTGCAGGCCCAGGCGATCAGGAGACGAGCGCGACGAGCCGGGTGTTCGACGGCTCGCTGGCGTTCGTCGCGGGGCTCAGCGTCCTGGTCCGGCCCGAGCTGGCGTTGATCGGCGGCCTGGCGCTGGTGATGATGCTCGCCGCTGCCCGCGGCTGGCAGCGGCGGCTGCTGATCGTCATCGCGGGCGGGTTGTTGCCCGTGGTCTATCAAATCTTCCGGATGGGTTACTACGGCCTGCTGGTACCCGGCACCGCGATCGCCAAGGACGCGACGGGATCCAAGTGGCAGCAGGGCTTCCTGTACCTGACCAACTTCAACAAGCCGTACATGTTGTGGGCGCCGGTGATGCTGCTCGCGGCGATCGGGCTGGTGCTCTACGCGTCGAGAACGATGCCGTGGTGGGCCAGGCACCAGGTCCCGGCCGGCTACGGGCGTCTCGCGCGGACCATCCAAAGCCCGCCTGCGGTAGTGCTTTTCATGCTCCTCAGTGGTTTGGTACAGGCGGTTTACTGGGTTCGCCAGGGCGGCGACTTCATGCACGGCAGAGTGCTGCTCACCCCGCTCTTCTGCCTGCTGTTGCCCGTCGCGGTGGTCCCCGTCGTGCTGCCAGGCGGCACCAGGATCGGCCGGGCGACCGGATACCTACTGGCCGGGGCCACCAGTGCGATCTGGTTGGCCGTCGTTGGCTGGTCGGCGTGGGCGGCGACGTCGCCGGGGATGGGTGCGGACGCCACCAGGGTTACCTACTCGGGCATCGTCGACGAGCGCCGCTTCTACGCGCAGGCAACCGGTCACGCGCACCCGTTGACCGCTGCCGACTATCTGGACTATCCGCGAATGCGCGCGGTGCTCAGCGCAATCGACAACACGCCTGACGGTGCGTTGCTGCTGCCGTCGGGCAATTACGACCAATGGGACGTCGTGCCCGCGATACCGCCGCCGCCTCCTCCGCCCGGCTCGCCACCGGTCAAGAAGCAAACCGGGCCGCACACGGTGTTCTTCACCAACCTCGGGATGCTCGGCATGAACGTCGGACTCGACGTTCGGGTGATCGACCAGATCGGGTTGGCCAACCCGTTGGCTGCGCACACCGCGCGCATCGAGGACGGCCGTATCGGTCACGACAAGAACCTGTTCCCGGACTGGGCGGTCGCGGAGGGCCCATTCCTGAAGGAGTATCCGTTCATCCCGCCGTACCTCAACGAGGACTGGGTGGCCCAGGCCGAGGTCGCGCTGGCGTGCCCGGCCACCGACGCCATGCTCAACTCGGTGCGCGCGCCGATGGGGCCGCGACGGTTCCTGTCGAACCTGCTCCACGCTTCGGAGTTCACCCGGTACCGGATCAATCGCGTGCCGCGCTACGAGTTGCAACGATGCGGTCTGGAGCCACCCGCGCCGAAGGTCGCGCCGTACACCGGCCTGCCTGCGACGGGGCCGTGACGAACGTCTCCGTGATTTGTTCGTCGGCTCGCTCTTCTGCTTTGGTTGCGCCTTGGGTAACGCTCCAGCCATGCTGAGGCGATAAGCAGTCAGTTGATTCATCGCTTGCCATGAGCTGTGCCACGGACACCGCCGCTGCATGCGGCGCCGGACATGTGAAATTGGATGGTAAGAGCTGCAATGGGTACATCTATGCGCTTCGGCGCCCTGCGGATGGCGGTCCGACGCGCGTCGGTCGCCGCTGCCGCAGTGTTGGCGCTTCCCGCGCTGACGGTGATCGGCGGGACGCCGGTCGCGTCCGCCTTCTCGAGAGAGGGTCTGCCGGTCGAATACCTCGACGTCTACTCGACGGCGATGGGACGCAATGTGCACGTCCAGTTTCAGGACGGAGGCGCCCCGGCGCCGACATCCAACGACGGAGGCGCCCCGGCGCCGACATCCAACAGGGGCGGGCGTAAGGCGGTCTACCTGTTGGACGGGTTGCGCGCCCAGGACGACTTCAACGGCTGGGACATCAACACGGCCGCGTTCGAGTGGTTCTTCGAGTCGGGCATCTCGGTGGTCATGCCGGTCGGCGGGCAATCGAGCTTCTACTCCGACTGGTACTCACCGTCGAGTTTCAACAACCAGCCCTATACCTATAAGTGGGAAACGTTCCTCACCAATGAGTTGCCGCAGTGGCTGGCAGCCAACAAGGGGGTGTCGGCCACCGGCAACGGTGTCGTCGGCTTGTCGATGGCAGGCGGTGCCGCGCTGATCCTGTCGGCATACCACCCGGCGCAGTTCAGCTACGCGGCGTCGCTTTCGGGTTTCCTCAACCCGTCGACGCCCTTCATGAAGCAGGCCATCCGCGTCGCGATGCTCGATGCCGGCGGCTACAACGTCGACAACATGTGGGGCCCACCGTGGGATCCCGCGTGGAGGCGCAACGACCCGGTCATGCAGGTGGCCCGCATCGTCGGGAACGGCACGCGGCTGTGGATCTATTGCGCGCCGGGCGGTGGTCCGGTCGATGAAAACGTCGACCCAGGTTTGTCGTTCAGCGCGAGCAGTCTGGAATCGCTTGCCATTGGCAGCAATCTGCGATTCCAGGAGAAGTACGTCGCCGCGGGTGGCACCAACGCCACCTTCCAGTTCCCACCCACTGGGAACCATTCTTGGGCTTATTGGGGCACGCAATTGCAGGCCCTCAAGCCCGACCTGATCACCACACTCAACCGCTGAGCGGTGACCAGGGGTGCAACTGTAGGAGATGAGGGATGCCACATAGGTGTGGTTCACTACACGGGCGTCGCGGAGTGGTCTTAGACCCGGGCCGGGCGCGGCATACGACAGATTGGATATGTAGAAGCATGAGTTTCGTTGGAAAGATGGCGCGCCGCTTTGCGGTCGCGGCCCTGGCAGCTGCAGCGCTGCCCGGACTGGTTGGCGTCGTCGGCGGCGCGGCGACTGCTGGCGCATTCTCCCGGCCGGGTTTGCCGGTCGAGTACCTCGAGGTTCCCTCGGCTGGCATGGGGCACGACATCAAGATCCAGTTCCAGAGCGGTGGCCCGAACTCGCCTGCCGTGTACCTGCTGGATGGTCTGCGTGCTCAGGACGACTTCAACGGCTGGGACATCAACACCCCTGCCTTCGAGTGGTACTACGGATCCGGCCTTTCGGTCGTGATGCCCGTCGGCGGCCAGTCCAGCTTCTACAGCGACTGGTACAAGCCGGCCTGCGGTAAGGACGGCGCATGCCAGACCTACAAGTGGGAGACGTTCCTCACTCAGGAGCTGCCCGCCTACCTGGCTTCGCAGAAGCAGGTGAAGCCGACCGGTAGCGCGGCAGTCGGTCTGTCGATGGCCGGTTCGGCCGCACTGACCCTGGCGATCTACCACCCGGAGCAGTTCCCGTACGCGGCGTCGCTGTCGGGCTTCCTCAACCTGTCCGAGGGCTGGTGGCCCATGCTGGTCGGCACCTCGATGGGTGACGCGGGTGGCTTCAAGTCCAAGGACATGTGGGGCGAGTCGAGTGATCCGGCGTGGAAGCGCAACGACCCGATGGTCAACCTCAGCACGCTGGTAGCCAACAACACCCGCATGTGGATCTACTGCGGTGACGGCACCCCGTCGGACCTCGACGCGGGCACCAACGGGTTCAACCTGTTCAACGCGAAGTTCCTCGAGGGGTTCACGCTGCGGACGAACAAGACCTTCCAGACCAACTACATTGCCGCGGGCGGCAAGAACGCCGTGTTCAACTTCCCGCAGAACGGCACGCACAGCTGGGGTTACTGGGGCTCCCAGTTGCAGCAGATGAAGCCCGACATCCAGCGGGTGCTCGGCGCGACGCCGGGTGACCCGAGCGCGGTGCCCGCCACTGCGCAGGCGGCCGCCACCTCTGGTGGCTAGGAACGGCTAGGAGACAACGTCCGACGGCGGCGACCCCCACGGGTCGTCGCCGTCGGACGTTTACCGTGCCGCCCGTCGTCGTGATGTGGTTCACTACAACGGGCCTGCGGGGGACCCATATAGGCGATGCGTGGCGACCAAATAGAGGTGGGTATGAGGCTGCTCTCGGTGCTGTTTCGGGCGATGTGCGTGGTGGCGCTGGCCACGGGCCTGTGGGCAGTGAGTCCGACCCTCGCGAAGGCCGCAGCCGTCGAGTACCTGATGGTGCCGTCGGCGGCGATGGGCCGCGACATCCCGGTCGCGTTCCAGGCGGGCGGACCGCACGCGGTCGTGCTGCTCGACGCGTTCAACGCCGCCCCCGACGTCAGCAACTGGGTGACGGCGGGCAACGCGATGAACACCTTGGCAGGCAAGGGTGTCTCCGTTGCTGCGCCCGCCAGCGGCGCGTGGAGCCTGTACACCGACTGGGAGCAGGACGGTGGTCGGCAGTGGGAGACCTTCCTGTCCAGTGAGCTGCCGGACTGGCTGGCCGCCAACAAGGGTCTTGCGCCCGGCGGGCACGGCATCGTCGGCGCCGCCCAAGGTGGGACCGGTGCGCTGATGATGGCGGCGTTCCACCCCGACCGGTACCGGTATGCCGGGTCGATGTCGGGCTTCCTGACCCCGTCGCAGACTGCGTTGAACGGGGCCATCACCGCGGGTCTCGCACAGTTCGGTGGCGTGGACACTCGCAACATGTGGGGTTTGCCACAGCTGGGCCGGTGGAAGTGGCACGACCCCGATGTGCACGTCCAGTTGTTGTCGGACAACAACACCCGGCTGTGGGTGTTCAGCCCGTCGACCCTGACGTGCAGTGACCCCGCCGCGATGATCGGATACTGCGATCAGGCGCAGGGCAGCAACCGCACCTTCTACCAGCATTACCGCGCCGTGGGCGGCCACAACGGCCACTTCGACTTCCCGACCGGCGGTCAGCACGACTGGGGCGCATGGGGTCCGCAGCTCGCGGCGATGTCGGGCGATCTCGTCGCCGCGATCAAGTAGTCGACCCGCCGGCAAACACCGCGACCGGGGTGCTCCGGCCAGCCGGTACCTTGGAGTCGTGCGACACACGTCTGTGCCGGTAACCGGTCTAGCAAAGGGGCTGCCCGGTTCGCGCGCCCTCGGCACCGTTGCCTGCGCTGCGTTGCTGGTCAGCGGTTGCGGTATGACCGATGGGGTGATCGCCACGATGGGCATGCCCACCTCCGAGACCCTTCCTGCGGGTTCCGGTGCGCTGGTCGTGGCGCAGCCACCCGAACAGGACGGCGGAATGTCAGGTGCCGTGCAGGAGACGCCCAAGCAGCGGGCGTATCTCGAGGCGCTCACCGCCGCAGGCGTGCATCCATCCAGCGAACTGTTGGCCTTGAGCATCGGCTCGTACGTGTGCCAGGCCCGTGCGGCTCACCACAGCGACCAAGCGGTGTGGGACTTCGTGATGCCGATGGTGCGCAGCGACGTTCGCGATTCGCACCTCAGTGCGCAGGCGCCCCCCGCGGGTCAGGTCAACTCGGTGACGGCCGACTACATTCGCATCGCAACCGAACGACTCTGCTAGCAGGAGAACATGCCCACCACCCGACGCAAGCGTCACCGCATCCTTGCCCTGGCCGCTGCCGGGGCCGTTGCCGTGCTGGTCGCCGTCGTCGTCGCCGCCGTGGTGGTCTGGCTGCGCCAGCCGGAGACCCCGCCGACCGCGGTGCCGCCGAGCATTGGCGCCATCCCACCGACCGGGGTGCCGCCGACGTCGTCCAAGCCGAGGCCGGAGTCCCAGGACGCCAGCTGCCCGGACGTGCAGCTGCTGTCGATCCCCGGGACGTGGGAGTCGTCGCCGCAACTCGATCCGCTGAACCCGACGCAGTTCCCGATTGCGCTGCTGCTCAACGTGACCAACCCGATTCGGAATGCGTTCGGTACCGACCGCGTCGCCGAGTACACGGTTCCGTACACCGCCCAGTTCCACAATCCGTTCTCGGCGGACAAGCAGATGTCCTACAACGACAGCCGCGCCGAGGGCACCCGTGCCGCCGTCGCCGCGCTGACCAAGATGAACGCCGACTGCCCGCTGACCAGTTACGTGATCGTCGGCTTCTCGCAGGGTGCGGTGATCGCCGGGGACATCGCCAGCGACATCGGCAACGGCCGCGGACCCGTCGACGCGGACCTGGTGCTCGGTGTGACGTTGATCGCCGACGGCCGCAGACAGGACAGCGTCGGGCAGGACATCGGTCCCAATCCGACGGGGCAGGGTGCTGAGATCACGCTCGCCGAGGTGCCCGCGCTGTCGTCGCTGGGACTGACCATGACCGGTCCGCGGCCAGGCGGCTTCGGGACGTTGAACGATCGCACCAACCAGATCTGCGCGAGGGGTGACTTGATCTGCGCGGCACCCGAGTCGGCGTTCTCCATCGTGAACCTCCCGCAGACGCTCGAGGTGCTCAGCGGTGGCGCCGGTCAGCCGGTGCACGCGTTGTACAACACCCCGGAGTTCTGGAGCCTGGACGGAAAGACCTCCACCCAGTGGACGCTGGGGTGGGCACAGGGCCTGGTGGACAGCGCGCCACACCCGAAGCACGGTTGAGTAAAGATCCGGCAGCTGATTTGGCCTGTGTGGTCAGCTCGCCTAACATTAAGAGAAACGTAAGAGTAGGGTTCGGACGTCGACGCGAGGACACTTGAACAGGCGTCCCGTGGCCAGCGCCAATACCCCGGTACGATTCTCGGGGTTTGACATACCGGCGGACGGCCGACGACGCGTCGGCCCGGACACCCCGCGCGCAAGAGGCCCGGTGGCGAGCGGGCCTCGAACAGCATTGACAGGAGTATGAAATGGGATTCCACAACCCGTTCCTGAAGGACGGTCAGATCCGGTTTCCCGAGAACGGCAGCGTGGTGCGACACGTCGAGAAGTGGGCCAAGGTCCGCGGCGACAACCTGGCCTACCGGTTCATCGACTTCTCCACCGAGCGCGAAGGTGTCGAGCGCGATCTGCACTGGGCGCAGTTCAGTCTGAGGAACAAGGCACTGGCTGCACGTCTGCAGCAGGTCACGCAGCCCGGCGATCGCGTCGCGATCCTGTGCCCCCAGAATCTCGAGTACCTCGTCGCGTTCTTCGGCACCCTGTACGCCGGCCGGATCGCTGTGCCGCTGTTCGACCCGTCGGAGCCCGGTCACGTCGGCCGTCTGCACGCCGTCCTGGATGACTGCAAGCCGTCCGCGATCCTGACCACCACGGCGTCCGCCGAGGGCGTTCGGAAGTTCTTCCGCAGCAGGCCCGCCAACGAACGTCCGCGCGTCATCGCCGTCGACGCGGTGCCCGACGAGGTCGCCGTCACCTGGGAGCCCGTCGAGGTCGACTACGACACGATCGCCTACCTGCAGTACACCTCTGGTTCGACGCGCATCCCGACCGGCGTGCAGATCACCCATCTGAACCTGGCCACCAACGTGGTGCAGGTGATCGAGGCCATCGGCGGCGAAGAAGGCGACCGCGGTGTGTCCTGGCTGCCGTTCTTCCACGACATGGGTCTGATCACCGCCATGGTGTCGCCGATGATCGGCCACTACGTCGTGTTCATGACCCCGGCCGCGTTCGTCCGCAGGCCCGGCCGGTGGATCCGGGAGATGGCGCGCAAGGAAGGCGAGACCGGTGGAGTCATCTCGGTGGCGCCCAACTTCGCCTTCGATCACGCCGCGGCGCGCGGTCTGCCCAAGGAGGGCGAGCCGCCGCTGGACCTGTCGAACGTGAAGGCCGTCCTCAACGGCAGTGAGCCGATCTCGGCCGCCACGGTGCGCAGGTTCAACGAGGCGTTCGCGGAGTACGGGTTCAAGCCGGAGGCGATCAAGCCGTCCTACGGTCTGGCCGAGGCGACTCTCTTCGTGTCGGCCACCCCGGTCGACGAACCGCCGAAGATCGTCTACGTCGACCGCGATGCGCTCAACAAGCACCAGTTCGTCGAGGTATCGGAAGACTCACCATCCGCCGTCGCTCAGGCGTCCGCGGGCCGGGTCGGCGTCGCCGTCTGGGTCAGCATCGTCGACGCCGAGACGGCCACTGAGCTGCCCGACGGCCAGATCGGTGAGATCTGGATGCACGGGCAGAACATGGGGACCGGGTACTGGGGCAAGCCCGACGAGACGGCCGCGATCTTCCAAAACATCCTCAAGTCGCGGATCGAGTCGTCGCACGCCGACGGGGTTCCCGACGACGGCTTGTGGGTGCGCACCGGCGACTACGGCGCCTTCCACGACGGCGATCTGTACATCACCGGCCGCGTCAAGGATCTGGTGATCATCGACGGACGCAACCACTACCCGCAGGACCTCGAGTACTCCGCGCAGGAGGCCAGCAAGGCACTGCGCGTTGGCTACGTCGCCGCGTTCTCGGTACCCGCGAACCAGTTGCCCCGCGAGGTCTTCGAGAGTGCCCACTCGGGTCTGAAGTACGACCCGGAGGACACTTCCGAGCAGCTGGTCATCGTCGGCGAACGCGCCCCGGGTGCACACAAGCTCGACCAGCAGCCGATCACCGACGACATTCGTGCGGCGATCGCCGTGCGGCACGGCGTCACCGTTCGCGACGTGCTCCTCACCCCTGCAGGGGCCATCCCGCGGACCTCCAGCGGCAAGATCGGTCGCAGTGCCTGCCGCGCCGGCTATCTCGACGGCACCCTGCGCAGCGGCAAGGTGTCCAGCGACTACCCCGATCAGACCGACTGAGCGCGAAATGCTTGGCCCGTTACCGGGCCGCCATGGCGGCGAAGATGAACAGTGAGCACAGTGAAGATGACTGACGCAGAAGACAACTCGCAATCGCCCGCCGAAGATCGGCCGGAGCCGCGCACCCACGTCTCGGTGCCCGAGCTGCGTGAGTGGATGCGCAACTGGGTCGCCAACGCGACGAATACGTCGCCGGACTCCGTCAACGAGTCCGCGCCGCTGATCGAGTTGGGCATGGCCTCCCGCGACGCCGTGGCGATGGCCAGCGACATAGAGGACTACACCGGGGTCGTCGTGACGGCGACCATGGCGTTCCGGCACCCGACCATCGAGTCGCTCGCGACCGTGATCGTCGAGGGCGAGCCCGAAGTCGAGGACGCGGGGGACGAGGACTGGTCACGCCAGGTCGACGAGGGCCGCGCCAACATCGCGATCATCGGCGTCGGCACCCGCTTTCCCGGCGACATGAACACACCCGACCAGATGTGGCAGGCGCTACTCGAGGGCCGCGACGCCATCACCGATCTGCCAGAGGGTCGGTGGTCGGAGTTCACCAGCGAGCCGCGCATCGCCGAGCGCGTCCGCAAGGCCCGCACTCGCGGCGGTTACCTCTCGGATATCAAGGGGTTCGACGCCGAGTTCTTCGCACTGTCGAAGATGGAGGCCGACAACGTCGACCCGCAGCAGCGGATGGCCCTCGAGCTCACCTGGGAAGCGTTGGAGCACGCAAGGATTCCCGCATCAAGCCTGCGCGGTGAGAACGTCGGTGTCTTCATCGGCAGCTCCGTCAACGACTACATGTTCATGTCGGTCGCCGACCCGTCGACCGCCCACCCCTATGCCATCACCGGCAACTCGAGTGCGGTCATCGCCAACCGGGTGTCCTATTTCTACGACTTCCGCGGACCGTCGATGGCCATCGACACCGCGTGCTCGTCATCGCTGGTCGCCGTCAACGAGGGCATCAAGGCGCTGCGCGCAGGAGATGCCGACGTGGTGCTGGCCGGTGGCGTCAACGCGCTGATCACGCCGCTGGTGACGCTCGGCTTCGACGAAGTCGGTGGAGTGCTGGCACCCGACGGCCGGATCAAGTCGTTCTCGAAGGACGCCGACGGCTACGCCCGCTCGGAGGGCGGCGGCATGGTGGTGCTCAAGCGCCTCGAGGACGCCCGCCGCGACGGTGACGACATTCTGGCCGTCATCGCGGGAGGTGCGGTCAACCACGACGGCCGTTCGAACGGCATGCTCGCGCCGAATCCCGATGCACAGGCCGAGGTGCTGCGCAAGGCGTACAAGGACGCCGGTATCGATCCGAAGACCGTCGATTACGTCGAAGCGCACGGCACCGGCACCATCCTCGGTGACCCGATCGAGGCCGACGCACTGGGCAGGGTGATCGGCCGCGGTCGCAGCGCAGACAAGCCCGCACTGCTGGGTGCGGTGAAATCCAATGTGGGCCACCTGGAATCGGCAGCCGGCGCGGCGAGCCTGGCCAAGGTGGCACTGGCGCTCAAGTACGACAAGCTGCCACCGTCGATCAACTACACCGGACCCAACCCGTACATCGACTTCGAGAAGGAACGGCTGAAGGTCAACGACACCGTCTCCGACTGGCCGCGCTACAGCGGCTACGCCATCGCAGGCGTCTCGGGCTTCGGCTTCGGCGGCGCCAACGCGCACCTCGTGTTGCGCCAGGTACTGCCGACCGATCTGATCGAGCCCGAGCGGGAACCCGATGTCGTGGTGGTCAAACCCGCCACCGACGCCGCAGACACGGTTTACGTCGGCGGCGTGAAGATGGACGAGTACGGCGAGTTCGTCGATGAGCCGCTTGCGCGAACAGAATCAGGCTTCGACGATGACGATGACGATGTTGGCGACGAGGGTTTCAGCGTCACGGCGGGCGACCCGGACGAGCCGGAGTTGCCGGGGCTGACCGACGAGGCGCTGCGCCTGCTGGAGGTGGCGCGCGAGGAGCTCGCAGCTGCGGAGGCCGCCGAACCCACCAAACCGATCGTGCCGCTTGCGGTGTCGGGCTTCCTCACGTCCCGCAAGCGCGCGACGGCCGCCGAACTCGCCGACTGGATCGAGAGCCCGGCGGGCCAGGGCACGTCGCTCGAGGCCATCGGCCGCTCGCTGTCGCGCCGCAACCACGGCCGTTCGCGCGCAGTGATTCTCGCGCACGACCACGATGAGGCCGTCAAGGGTCTGCGCGCCATCGCCGATGGCAAGCCCAACCCGATCGTCATCTCCTCCGACGGTCCCGTCACCAACGGACCCGTCTGGGTGCTGGCCGGTTTCGGCGCCCAGCACCGCAAGATGGGCAAGAGCCTGTACTTGCGCGACGAGACGTTCGCCGAGTGGATCAACAAGGTCGATGCCTACGTGCAGGACGAGCGCGGCTACTCGGTCGTCGAGCTGATCCTCGACGACTCGCAGGACTACGGCATCGAGACCACGCAGACCGTGATCTTCGCGATCCAGGTGGCGCTCGGCGAGCTGCTCAAGGCGCACGGTGCGAAACCCGGTGCGCTCGTTGGACAATCGCTCGGCGAGGCCGCCGCGGCGTACTTCTCCGGTGGCCTCTCGCTGGAGGATGCCGCGCGCACGATCTGCTCGCGTGCCCACCTGATGGGTGAGGGCGAGGCGATGCTCTTCGGCGAGTACATCCGCCTGATGGCGCTCGTCGAGTACTCCACCGACGAGATCAGAGAAGTGTTCTCGGACTTCCCGGATCTCGAGGTCTGCGTGTATGCGGCCCCGACCCAGACCGTTATCGGCGGTCCGCCCGAGCAGGTCGACGCGATCATCGCGCGCGCCGAGTCCGAGGGCCGGTTCGCGCGCAAGTTCCAGACCAAGGGCGCCAGCCACACCCAGCAGATGGATCCGCTGCTCGGTGAACTCGCGGCCGAGATACAGGGCATCCAGCCGCACCCGCTGCAGACGCCCTACTTCTCCACCGTCCACGAGGGTGGCTACATCCGCCCCGGCGGCGAGCCGATCCACGACGTCGAGTATTGGAAGAAGGGCCTGCGGCACAGCGTGTACTTCACGCACGGCATCCGCAACGCCGTCGACAACGGGCACACCACGTTCCTCGAGTTGGCGCCGAATCCGGTGGCGCTCATGCAGGTTGGCCTGACGACGGCGGCTGCGGGTCTGCACGACGCGCAGCTCATCGCGACGCTTGCCCGCAAGCAGGACGAGGTCGACTCGATGACGACGGCCATGGCGACGCTGTTCGTACACGGTCACGATCTCGACTTCCGGACTCTCTTTCCTAGGACGTCCGGAGTCGCGGCTGACTACGCGTCGATTCCGCCGACGCGGTTCAAGCGCAAGCCGCACTGGCTCGACGTGAACTTCGCCGGGGACAGCGCCGCGGTGCTACCCGGCGGTCGCGTCGCGATGCCGGACGGTAGGCACGTCTGGGAGTACGCGCCGCGCGGCACTACCGATCTGGCGACCCTGGTGAAAACCGCTGCGAAACAGGTGCTTCCGGATGCCAAGCTCACGGCATTCGAGCAGCGCGCGGTACCCGCCGACAACGCGCGGCTGGTGACCACGCTGACCCGTCACCCCGGCGGTGCGACTGTGCAGGTGCACGCCCGCTCCGAAAGCGGGGCGGAGTCGTCTTTCACCCTGGTGTACGACGCGATCGTGACCCGCGCCGGTCAGGCCAGTACGCTGCCGACGGCCGTCGGTGCGACCGTGACCGAAGTGGGGACGGTTGCGTTGGCACCCGAGCCCGTCGAGGAAGATGACGCCGCCATCCTGAGCGACAACCTCACCGCAGGAGCGGGTTTGGCGGCGGGCTTCGCCAAGTGGTCGCCCGACGGCGGGGAGACCATCGGGGAGCGGCTCGGCACCATCGTCGGCGGCGCCATGGGCTACGAGCCCGAGGACCTGCCGTGGGAGGTACCGCTCATCGAGCTGGGCCTGGACTCGCTAATGGCGGTGCGGATCAAGAACCGCGTCGAGTACGACTTCGATCTGCCACCGATCCAGCTGACCGCGGTGCGCGACGCCAACCTGTATGCGGTCGAGAAGCTGATCACGTACGCCATCGAGCACCGCGACGAGGTCGATCAGCTCGCCGAGGTCCAGAAGACGCAGACCGACGAGGAGATCGCCGCTGCCCAGGCGGAGTTGATGGGCGGCGCGACGACGGTGGCCGAGCTCGAGGAGATGCTCGCTCAGAAGGCCGCAGAGTCTGCTCCGCAGGCTGAGCCCGCCGACTCCGTCGAGTCTCCGGTTGCCGACCTGGAGATCCCGCCGCCGCCGACGAACCCGACCGGTCCGAAGGCCAGCGCGGCGGGTGCGGCGGCCGGGGTACTCAACCAGCAGGCCGTCGCGAACGCGCTCAACTCCGACGTCCCGCCGCGCGACGCGGCCGAGCGGGTCACGTTCGCGACGTGGGCCATCGTCACGGGCAAGTCGCCTGGCGGCATCTTCAACGCGCTGCCGTCACTCGACGACGCGGCCGCCGAGAAGATGGCGCAGCGTCTCACCGAGCGCGCCGAGGGCACCATCACGACCGCGGACGTCAAGAAGGCCCAGACCATCGAGGAGCTGGCCACCACGGTGCGCGAATTTTTCGAGGCCGGTGAGCTCGACGGTTTCGTGCGGACCATCCGCAAGGCAGAGTCGGACGACCAGATCCCGGTGTACGTGTTCCACGCGGCAGGCGGATCGACCGTCGTCTACGAACCGCTGCTGAAGCGGCTGCCCGCCGCGACGCCGATGATCGGTTTGGAGCGGGTCGAGGGTTCCATTGAGGAGCGCGCCGAGGTGTACGTGCCGAAGCTTCTCGAATTGAACGGCTGGGTCGACGGCAAGGCCGGGGCGAGCGGAGCGACGGGGAAGAAGAAGGGCAAGCCGTTCATCCTCGCGGGCTGGTCGCTTGGCGGTGCCCTGTCCTACGCATGTGCCATCGGACTCAAGGCCGCAGGTGCCGACGTGTCGTTCGTCGGGCTGATCGACTGCGTGCGCCCTGGCGAACCAATCCTCCACACCAAGGAGGAGACCAGGAAGCGCTGGGACCGCTACGCGAAGTTCGCGGAGAAGACGTTCAACGTCGAGATCCCCGAGATCCCGTACGAGCACCTCGAAACGCTCGACGACGCCGGGCAGGTGCAGTTCGTGCTCGACATGGTCAGCCAGAGCGGCGTCCAGATCCCCGGCGGCATCGTCGAGCATCAGCGCACGTCGTACTTGGACAATCGGGCCCTGGACACCGTCGACATCAAGCCGTACGACGGGCACGTCGTGCTGTACATGGCCGATCGGTACCACGACGACGCGATCACGTTCGAGCCCGCGTACGCCACCCGCAAGCCCGACGGCGGCTGGGGTGAATTCGCGAAGGATCTCGAGGTGGTGCCCATCGGGGGCGAGCACATCCAGGCCATCGACGAGCCGTACATTGCCAAGGTCGGCGCGCACATGAGCGAGGCGATCAACCGGATCGAACAGGAGACGGAATGACCGCTGGAACATCTCACACCCACTCCCCGTCCACCACCGCTGAGAAGCTCGCCGAACTCCGCGAGAAGCTGGAGCTGGCCAAGGATCCCGGTGACGAGAAGGCCAAGGCTCGTCGCGACAAGAAGGGCATCCCGAGCGCCCGCGCGCGCATCTACGAACTGCTCGATCCGGGTAGCTTCCTCGAGATTGGTGCGCTGGCCCGCACACCGGGTGACCCCAACGCGTTCTACGGCGACGGCGTGGTGACCGGCCACGGCACCATCGACGGTCGCCCCGTCGGTGTGTTCAGTCACGACCAGACGGTGTTCCAAGGTTCGGTCGGGGAGATGTTCGGCCGCAAGGTGGCCCGGCTGATGGAGTGGGTGGCCATGGTCGGCTGCCCGATCATCGGCATCAACGACTCGGGTGGCGCCCGCATCCAGGACGCGGCGACGTCCC
>JAOPVF010000333.1 GCA_025963195.1 Mycobacterium sp.
GCGCAGACCAGACTGGGTCCGCTCGCCGGCGGCCTGGGTGGCCTGGGACTGCCGGGGCTCTGACTTGTTCGAGGGACCGGTCCAGGACCTGATCGACGAACTGGGCAAGCTGCCAGGGATCGGTCCGAAGAGTGCGCAACGCATCGCGTTCCACTTGCTGTCGGTCGAGCCGCCGGACATCGACCGGCTGACCGCCGTGCTCGGCAAGGTCCGGGACGGCGTGAAGTTCTGCTCGGTGTGCGGCAACGTCTCCGACGACGACCGCTGCCGGATCTGCTCGGATTCGCGACGTGACGCGTCGCTGGTGTGCGTCGTCGAGGAACCCAAGGACGTCCAGGCCGTCGAGCGCACCCGCGAGTTCCGCGGCCGCTACCACGTGTTGGGTGGCGCGCTCGATCCGTTGTCCGGCATCGGGCCCGAGCAGCTGCGGATCCGTGAGCTGCTCACCCGGATCGGCGAGCGTGTCGACGGCGTCGACGTCGCCGAGGTCATCATCGCCACCGATCCCAACACCGAGGGCGAGGCCACCGCGACGTATCTGATGCGGATGCTGCGCGACATCCCTGGGCTCAGCGTGACGCGCATCGCGTCGGGTCTGCCGATGGGCGGGGATCTGGAGTTCGCCGATGAGCTGACCTTGGGTAGGGCGTTGGTCGGCCGTCGTGCGATGGCTTAGCGCGATGGCTTAGGTTGGCGCCCATGGCAGACGAAGAGTTCAAGGTCGAAGTCGAACTCGGCAGCGACGAGCACGGCATGTCGTTCTTGGAGCGACTGCGGATGCTCGACCTGGACGACGACGCACGCAAGCGACTCGGCAGCCGGGTGACCGTGACGCGGGACGGCAACTTCGTTCAGCTGTACGCCCACACGTTGGCCGACGCCCACGAGGCCGAAACCACCGTGCGCCAGCTGGTGTCCGACGAGCACGTCGGCGCCGAGTACACGCTGAGCCGGTGGGATGCCACGGCAGAGGAATGGGTGGACCCCGCGAGCGGCGCGGCCGTCGCCGACGATGCCCCCGAGACGGCTGCGCCCGACCCGAGCTACGTGATCCTGGAGGCCTACAAGCCGGAGTTCCTGCGCGACCTGGGGCTGTAGCGCTCGGGCTTACGCGAGCTCCTGGGCTTCGCGACATTGAAGCCACGCAACAACTCTCTCGCGCTTTCGTCGACTCAGTTCAATGTCGCGGCGTCATGGTCGCTAGTCGCCGCGACGCTCAGAGCACCCTGAACGAGTCAATCGACAGGAAGAAGCCCTTCCCCCCAGGCCCACCGACCTGCGTACACGTCAGTCCCTCGACCGCCGACGCACAGGTGACCGTGCGGCCTGTCGGGAGCTCGAACGCAACGCTCTGGCCGTAGTCGAGTGTGTGCGGTGATTGGAAGCCGTCGCCCTGGATGATCGTCGCGCACGGCTGTGGACGGTCGTTGAAGTAGCCGAATCGGACCGCGTGACTCTGTTCTTCTTCGACACCGGGATAGAAGCCGCACATGATGTCGGCGGGGACCGTGTGTGGATCTTCCCCCGTCTGGCAGGCAAAGCTGTGGTCGACCGCCCGGCACTGGATCCGCTTGCTCGGGGTTGCGAATGAGTGCCAATCTTCCTCGACGAAATCCGAGGCGGGCAACGGGGCCGCGGTCGGGACTGCGACGTCCGGGGCGTCGGCGACGGGGGTCTGCTCCGAACTCGTCGGTGTGGACGCCGTGGCCGTCGATCCGTAGGCTGTGTCCTCCGACGAGCAACCGGCCACCATGGCGGTGAGGGCGAGTGCGGCCACTGCCGCAGCCACGTGTCGTGCGATCTGGGTCACCGGTTCCTCCTGGGTTCGGGCGAGTTTACGTCCGTGTCGCCCGAATCGGACAGCTCTCGCGCCTTCGTTGACTCAATTCAAGGTCGCGGAGTCAGGGTCGCCAGCCGCGGGCTACCAGCGCGTCGCGGACGCTACGGACGACTTCGTTCGGTCGGTCTTCCTTGATCACATAGGTGACGTTCCAACCCATTCGCGCGACCTTTCGCTTGACGCGTACGTCCTTGGCGTACTGCCTGCGATCGGTCCGGTGATGGTCACCGTCGTACTCTGCGCCGACGAAGTAGTCCTCCCATCCCAAGTCGAGCACCTTGATCAGCGATTGGCCATCGAAGACGCGGACCTGGCTGGTGGGGTGCGGTAAACCGGCGTCGACGAGCAGCAGTCGCAACCAGGTTTCGCGCGGTGACTCGGCGCCCCGATCGACCAGTGGCAGCACATTCCTCAGGGACTTGAGGCCACGAGATCCGGGATACCGCTCGATCAGCGCCAGGACGTCGGCGTCCTGGTAGGACGTCGCGCGCTTGAGCGCATCGAGCCGCGCGACGGCGTCGCCCCGGTTCAGCCGTCTGCCCAAGTCGAACGCCGTCCGCGTCCGCGTCGTCACCGGGATGCCCGCCACCTTGGTGGTCTCGTCGTCGGCGATCGCGTCGTTTCTGACGATCACCCCGGCCGGTGGACGGCCGTTGTTCCAGATGAGCTCAATGGGCTCGGTGGCGTCGACCCAGCTGGCGCCGTGCAGCGCCGCCGCTGCTGCGCCCGCGACGACGGCACGGCGCTTGGACCACAGCCATGCCGCCACCGTTCGGTCGCGCAGCGTCGGGTTCCACGGCTTCGGCACGTAGACATCGGGCAGCAGCCGTTGGTGATGGCGCGCCAGTTCGTATCGGGTGAGGCCTGACTCGCTGCCCACGAAGACTGCCGTCCGCATGGCATGAACCTGCCACCCGTGTCCGACATCGCGCGAGATTGAAACAGCGCAACAGAAATGCGAGAGATCCGTTGCGTCAGTGCAATCTCGCGTAGGGCCTAGGCCCGCCGGGGTGCCGCCAGCCGTTCCCGGCGCAGCTGATCCACCTCGCCCAACTCCAGCGGAGCGAGTTCGCCGACGACGCGGGACAGCAGCAGGTCGGCCAGCTGTGGGTTGCGGGCTAGACAGGGGCCGTGCAGGTAGGTGGCGACGACGCTGCCCTGCACGGCGCCGTCGAAGCCGTCGCCGTCGCGGTTTCCCGCGCCAGTGACGACGCGTGCGAGCGGTTCGGCCGATGAGCCGAGAATCGTTCCGCCACGGTGATTTTCGAATCCCGTGAGGCGCTGGTCGAGGCCGGCGAGCAGCGGCTGAGACACCACCTCGCCGATGGTCCGCTTCGGCTGCGGCGACGTCGTCACGTCGAGCATCCCGACGCCGTCGACGCGCTCACCCGACGACGTCTCATACCAGTGCCCGAGCACCTGGATCGCCGCGCAGATCGCCAGCACCGGAGCCCCACGCTCGGCCGCGCGCTGGAGGCCGGGGTACTGGATCAGGTGCTTGGTGGCCAACCGCTGCGCGTAGTCCTCGGCGCCGCCGAGGGTGTAGAGGTCCAGCGAGTCGGGCACCGGATCGGCCAGCGTGATCTCGACGATCTCGGCGTCGATGCCACGCAGCCGCAGCCGCTGCCGCAATACCACCGCGTTGCCGCCGTCACCGTAGGTGCCCATCACGTCGGGCAACACCAGCCCGATCCGAACGGTCATGGGAGTCGACGATTCAGCTGCAGGAACGCCGTGTAGTTGGCCAGCACCTCGACGTGCCCTGGCGGGCAGGACGCGATGGCCTTCACGGTGTCGTGCACCAGCGTGTGGTCTACGCCGGCATATCCGAGCCGCACCGCCAGGTCGGTACCGCGCTCACCCGCGGCGACCACAGCCATGTCTTCAAAGTGCTCGAAGCGGACGTCCCACAGCCACGACAGGTCCTCGCCATCGGGCACCTGACCATTGACGGCGATCACGACGCCTGCGGCGTCCTTGTCGATCATCGACAGGGCCTCTTGCCAGCCCGCCGGATTCTTGGCGAGCAGCGTGCGGGCGGTGTGGTCGCCCACCCGGACGATCCGATAGCGACCGGCGACCTCGTCGACGGCCGAGACCGCGGCCACCGCGGCGGCCGGATCGGCGCCGAGCGCAACGGCGGCAGCGACGGCCTGGATGGCATTCCCTCGGTTGACGGTGCCTGGCAGCGCCAACGTCATCGGCAGGGACAACCCGTCAGGGCCGTAGACGTGCGAGTCGTCATACCACCACTGCGGGGTGGGCCGTTTGAAATCCGTTCCGGTCGAGTACCAATCGGCCCCGTCCCGCACGATGATGTCGCCGCTGCGCGGGCAGCTCACCGAGTCGTTGGCCCAACCGCCGCCGGCCGCCACCCAGACCACGTGCGGGCTGTCGTAGGCCGCCGACGTCATCAGCACGTCGTCGCAATTGGCCACGACCACCGTGTCAGGGTGCCGGGCCAACCCGCCGCGCAGGGTGCGCTCGATGTGGTTGATCTCACCCACGCGGTCGAGTTGGTCGCGGGACAGGTTCAGCAGGACGACGACCGCCGGATCGACCGCATCGGCGACGTGCGGGACGTGCATCTCGTCGACTTCCAAGGCGGCCAGCCCCGCACTGCGTGCACCGGCCAGTGCCGCGACGAGTCCGGCGTCCATGTTGGCGCCCTCGGCGTTTGTGGCGACCGGACCGATGGTGGCGAGCGCCGCCGCGGTCATCCGCGTGGTGGTCGACTTGCCGTTCGTGCCGGTCACGACGACCGAGCGCCTGCCGACACCCAGCTGACCGAGAATCGAGCGGTCCAGTGTCATCGCGACCAGACCGCCGATCATCGCGCCCGCGCCGCGACCGGTGACCCGCGACGCCCAACGCGCTGCCGACCCGGCGCCGAGCGCGACTCGTCCACGCGGTGTGACCATTCGAAGCAGTCTAAAAGGGCCAAAGTCGAGGGGCGACACGCGGCGGCACTGGTCCGGCGTTGTCAGAGGACCGTGCCATCCTCGAAATGTGAGCCAAGCTGATGTCGCAGGTCGCCGCCTGAGCGGCCCCTGGGGTCGTCCGGCCAGCGAGCCCGGTGCGGGTTGGGCCGTCGTCGACGTCGAGACGTCGGGCTTTCACCCTGGCCAGGCACGCGTCGTCAGCGTTGCTGCGTTGGCCCTCGGTGACGACGGCAACGTCGAGGGCAGCTTCTCCAGCCTGCTCAATCCCGGTGTCGATCCCGGGCCAACCCACGTGCACGGGCTGACCACGGAGATCTTGGCGGGCCAGCCGACGTTCGCCGCGATCGTCGACCAGCTCAACGACGTGCTGCGGGGCCGCACGCTGGTCGCGCACAACGTGGCCTTCGACTACTCGTTCTTGGCTGCCGAGGCAGAGCTCGTCGGCGCCGAGCTGCCCATCGACACCGTGATGTGCACCGTCGAGCTGACGCGCCGACTGCGTCTCGGCACCGAGAACCTTCGGCTGGAAACCCTTGCCGCGCACTGGGGCATCACGCAGATGCGCCCGCACGACGCGCTCGACGACGCACTGGTCCTCGCGCAGATCCTCAAGCCTGCCCTGGCTGGGGCCCACGACCGCAAGGCCTGGTTGCCGGTGCGTCCGGTGCAGCGGCGCAGCTGGCCCAACGGTCAGGTCACCCACGAGGAACTGCGGCCGCTGAAGATGATCGCGGCGCGGCTGCCGTGCGAATACCAGAACCCGGGTCGGTTCATCGCAGGCCGACCAGTGGTGCAGGGCATGGTGGTGGCGCTCTCGACCGAGATCGGCCACACCTACGAAGAGCTCATCGAGCGGATCCTGCATGCTGGGATGGCCTACACCGAGGCAGTCGATCAACAGACGTCGTTGGTGATCTGCGACGAAGCCGAGCCCGAGCAGGGCCGTGGCTATCAGGCCGGCGAGATGGGCGTGCCACTGGTCCGCGACGCGGACTTCATGCAGCTGTTGGAGCACGTGGTCGGCGGCACGGGGCTCGAGGAGTTCAGCGACGCCACACTGTCCGGCGATCAGTACAGCCTGTTCTAGGCGCGCCAGCGGATCCGAGAGCGCGCCGAAGTCGGGTCGCGGCGGCTGCGCTTCGTCGGACGGGTGCGGTTCTACCGCGGCATCCGCCCCTTGTAATCACTACGACCGTAGTGCTACCGTCGGATCATGGAAACCACTACGAACGTAGTGCATCGGAAAACCTTCTGGCAGGTCTATCGCGAGCGCGGGTACTTCTTCCGCGAGATTGCGATGCTGACCATCCTGATCGGCTTCGGCATGCACCTGTACCGGGTGATCTTCGGAGACGAGCCGGCTCTGCAGTACGC
>JAOPVF010000349.1 GCA_025963195.1 Mycobacterium sp.
CGATGGATCGCGATGCTCGCCGCGGTCCTCACGGTGTCGGGCCCCTGGCTGCCCGCGCGATGGCAGCGGTGGTGGTGGGCGCTGTTGCTCGCCTTCGTACCGATTCACCTCGTCGTCAGCGCCGTCGTACCCGCACGCTCACTGCTCGGGCTGTCCGTCGGCTGGTTCCTCGGGGCGCTGACCGTCCTGCTGGTCGGCACCCCGGCCCTGGAAGTGCCGCTTGCCGGGGCGGTACGGGCGTTGGATCGCCGGCGGGTCGCGGTGTGCCGGATGGCGGTGGTGCGGCCCGCGGGCCCCGGTCCGCTGATCCTCTCGGCGGAGACCGACGGCGACGCCTCGGACGTCGTCCTCGAGCTCTACGGACCGAACCAACGCAGCGGTGGGGCACTGCGCCAACTGTGGCGAAAGCTGTCGCTGCGCAACGATGAAACCGCTCCGCTGCAGACGTCCATGCGCCGCTCCGTCGAGCACCGGGGTCTGATGGCGATCGCGATCGGCGACGCCGGCGTGGCCAACACCACGACGGTGACGGTGGCCACGCTCGACCGCGGCTGGATGTTGTACGCGCACAGCCCCGCGAGTGGTACGGCGATCCACGAACAGACCCCCGTCGCCGAGGTGTGGGAGTCACTCGGCGTCCTTCACGATCACCTGATCTCGCACGGCGACCTGCGGAGCCGCGAGATCACCGTCGAGGACGGCAAGGTTCTGTTCGGTGGCTTCGGCAACGCCGAGTACGGCGCGTCGAACGTCCAGCTTCAGGCCGACGTCGCCCAGTTGCTCATGACGACCAGCGCAATCTACGGCGCAGGGCCGGCGGTGTCCGCGGCGATCGAGACCTTCGGCAGGGACGCGGTCCTCGCTGCGTCGAGCAGATTGACGAAATCAGCGATGCCGCAACGGCTCCGGGATTCACTCAGCGACGCCAAGACCGTCATGTCGGCCACTCGCGACGAGGTGAAGCGACAGACCGGAGCCGACCAGATCCACGCTGAGACGATCACCAGGTTCACCCGCTACCAGCTCATCCAATTGGTACTGCTGGTCGCCCTGGTCTACGTCGCCTACCCGTTCATCAGCACCGTGCCCGCGTTCTTCTCCGAACTGCGCACGGCGAACTGGTGGTGGGCCCTGCTCGGGCTGACGGTGTCGGCGTTGACGTATGTCGGTGCGGCAGCGGCACTCTGGGCATGCGCATCGGAATCGGTGAGCTTCCGGAACCTGACCATCATGCAGGTGGCCAACACCTTCGCGGCCACCACCACACCGGCCGGCGTCGGCGGTCTCGCGCTGAGCACCAGGTTTCTGCAGAAGTCCGGGCTCGGCGCACTGCGCGCCACCGCTGCGGTTGCCCTGCAACAGACCGTCCAGGTGATCACCCACGTTGCGCTGCTGATCTTCTTCACCGCTTTCGCCGGTGCGTCGGCCGACCTGTCGCACTTCGTGCCGTCGACCACGGTGCTCTACCTGGTCGCGGGCGCTGCACTGGGAGTCGTCGGTGCGTTCACGTTCGTGCCGAAGGGGCGCCACTGGCTGGGAACGGCCGTCCGCCCCCGACTGAAGGAGGTGGGCGATGACCTCGTCACGCTCGCCCGCGAACCCAAGCGACTCGGACTGATCGTCCTTGGCTGTGCCTCAACGACTCTCGGGGCAGCCTTGGCGTTGTGGGCCAGTATCGAGGCGTTCGGCGGGGATACGACGTTCGTCACCGTCACGGTCGTCACGATGATCGGCGGGACGCTTGCCTCGGCGGCGCCGACCCCCGGCGGTGTCGGCGCGGTGGAGGCGGCGCTCATCGGTGGCCTGGCCGCCTTCGGATTGCCCGCGGCGATCGCCGTGCCGTCGGTGCTGCTCTACCGGGTGCTGACCTGTTGGCTTCCGGTGTTCATCGGCTGGCCGGTGATGCGCTGGTTGACCATGAACGACATGATCTAAGGCGCTTAGGTTTTCGGGAGAGCCTCGGCCACCGCCGTCAGCGCGGCCAGGTGGTCGTCGACGGTCTCGAGGCCGGCACCCATCGTGTTGATCGAGATGTGCGACGCACCGACCTTGGCCCACTTGTCCACCTTAGTGACGACGTCATCGGCGCTGCCCTGCCACTTGACCCACGCCTCCATGCCGATGCTCTTCGGATCGCGGCCCGCGTCCACGGCTGCTCGATCCACCACTTCGCGCGCTGCGTCGAGTGCCGGGCCTGGCACGACCATCGGGAACCAACCGTCCGCCATGCGGCCCGCCCGCTCGTAACCGCGTGTCGAATTGGCGCCGATCCATATCGGAATCGGGCGTTGTACCGGCAGCGGCGCAATCCCAGCGCCGGTGACGTGGTGATACCTGCCGTCGAACGTCACCGACTCTTCGATCCACAGTCGGCGCATCAACTCGATTTGTTCCTCTGACCGCTTGCCACGATTGCCGAAGTCCTCACCGAGCGCTTCGTATTCGACAGTGTTCCAGCCGATGCCGACGCCGAGCCGGAACCGGCCCGATGACAAGAGATCGACCTCGGCGGCTTGCTTCGCGACCAGGACGGTCTGGCGCTGCGGAAGGATGATGACGCCGGTGACGAATTCGAGCGAGCGCGTGATACCGGCGAGGAAGCCGAACAACACCATGGGCTCGTGGAACGTGGTCTTTACGTCGTAGGGGCCGTTCCAGCCGGTGTGGACCGACGGGTCGGCACCGACGACGT
>JAOPVF010000366.1 GCA_025963195.1 Mycobacterium sp.
ACCTGCGGCACCGAGTTGGCCGGGTAGAGGCTCTGGTCGGGGTAGGTGTGGCCGGACAGGTTCGCGTCACCGGCGACCTGCCAACCGGACAGGTAGATGGCCTTGAGGCCGGCACGGACCTGCTGCACGGCCTGGTTGCCGGTCAGTGCACCGAGCGAGTTGACGTAGTCCATGTCGTGCAGCTGCTCCCACAGCACCTCGGCACCGCGGCGGGCGAGGGTGCTCTCCTCGACCACGTGGCCTTGCAGGGCGACGACGTCCTGCGGCGTGTAGGTGCGCTCGATGCCGTTCCAGCGGGGGTTGTGGTCCCAGTCGTGCTGGATCTGCTCCGGGCTCTTCGGCGTGCCAACGGTGGACATTGCGGCTCCTTTGCTTTGCAAGCCGCTTGGCGTTGGGCTTCGATCTTGTTAACGCCGCAGCAGCTTCACTGGTGTGCTAACTCGAGGATGCACCAACACATATCCGCAGGTCCAGTCGTTTCAATTGCCAATTTTCGCCAACAGCTCCCGTTAACTTGCTAATTTTGCGAAGGTGGCCAACACCTGAACCGGTTCAGAAGTTACCGTGCAGTAAGAGGTTTGCGCTGGTCAGTACGCTCGTACTGTTAAACCCGACCGATCAGAGGGCGAACACACAAGCGACGGCTTTTGTCTCGTCACCGACCGCGTATGTGAGCGTTGTAACAGTGCGATCGGCCAGCTCGTCACCGAACAAGTCGGTCGAGCCGGCGGGATGCACGTGGGTGATGATCTCCAACTCGTCACCCAACGCGACCGGAAGGTCGTGTTCGATGGTGACCCGCAGCGGCTTCTGCAGCAGCTCCGGATTGTTGTAGAGGTAGTCCTCGACGACGCTCCAGTAC
This sequence comes from Mycobacterium sp., assembly GCA_025963195.1. Taxonomy (GTDB): domain Bacteria; phylum Actinomycetota; class Actinomycetes; order Mycobacteriales; family Mycobacteriaceae; genus Mycobacterium. The sequence goes on from JAOPVF010000366.1 coordinate 863, forward strand.
ACGGAGTTGTTCATGTGGTCGAAGATGTCGATGTCGCTGACGCGAACCGGATATGGGCGGACGTGCGTCGCGTCTTCGCGGGCGCCTGCCTTCAGATAGGCCTTCCACCGCAGCCGGTCCACGGTCGTGGTGCGCTGCAGTCCGGCGATGAAGTCGTCGGAGATGCGTGCCGGTCCCTGCGTCTCCCGGTTGATGTTGATCCAGAATGCCTCGGACTCGATCAGACCGCCCTTGCGACCGTCGATCCGCACCCGCATCTCGCACCAGCGGTTCGACGTCCCTGAGCACCAGCGCCGCAGCCGCAGCATGTCTTGGAACTCGATGGGGCGGATCAGGTCGATCATCGTGCGCCGGACGATCCAGAGCGGGTGTGTCTCCTCGTATCCCAGCTCGCGCAACTGGTCCGTACCGACGTCCTGGATGTGCCGGGTGGCCGCATCGAAGCGGAGCCTGCCCGTCCGGTCGGTGTCGGCCACCCGCAACGGCCAGTTGGCGTCGAAGACATCCGGGTGCGGATCGGGCACGGGCATCATGGTCTTGGCCAGGCCAGTGACCGCTCCAATGCTGGTACTCACAGCTCGAAATACTGCCACGAGCGATGCATTGCCAAGAATGCGAAGGGCACCTTCACAAGGTTGTTACGCTGGCTGACGTGGCCAAGACCTTCGTCGGATCCCGCGTGCGGCAGCTTCGCAGCGAGCGCGGATTCAGCCAGGCGGCACTGGCGCAGATGCTCGACATCTCCCCCAGCTACCTGAACCAGATCGAGCACGACGTCCGCCCTCTGACGGTCGCCGTGCTGCTGCGCATCACCGAGGTGTTCGGCGTCGACGCCACGTTCTTCGCCTCGCAGGACGACACCCGGTTGGTCGCAGAGTTGCGCGAGGTGACGTTGGACCGCGACCTCGGCGTCGACGTCGACCCGGCCGAGATCGCCGACGTCGTCGCCGCTCATCCCGCGGTTGCGCGGGCGATGGTCAACCTGCATCGGCGCTACCGGCTCACCACGACGCAACTGGCGGCCGCGACTGAGGACCGGTTCTCCGACGGAAGTGGCTTCAGCTCTGGGTCGGGGTCCATCACCATGCCGCACGAAGAAGTCCGCGACTACTTCTACCAACGGCAGAACTACCTGCACGAGCTCGACGCCGCCGCCGAGGACCTCACCATTCGCATGGGGATGCACCGCGCCGATCTGGCCCGCGATCTGTCCGACCGGCTCACCAGGGTGCACGGCGTGCACATCGTCCAGCGCATCGACCTCGGCGACACCGTGCTACACCGCTTCGACCCGAACACCAAGACACTCGAGATCGGCAGACACCTCGCGTCGGGGCAGTACGTGTTCAAGCTCGCCGCCGAGTTGGGCTACCTCGAGTTCGGTGACCTCATCGACGACATGGTCACCGAGGGCAACTTCACCAGTGACGAGGCGGTCAAGCTGGCGCGGCTCGGCCTGGCCAACTACTTCGCCGCGGCGACGGTCCTGCCCTACCGCCAGTTCCACGACATCGCCGAGAAGTTCCGCTACGACGTCGAGCGGCTGTCGGCGTTCTACTCGGTGAGCTACGAGACCATCGCGCACCGCCTCTCCTCGCTGCAGCGGCCCGCGATGCGCGGTGTCCCCCTCTCGTTCGTGCGCGTGGATCGCGCGGGCAACATGTCGAAACGCCAGTCCGCCACCGGTTTTCACTTCTCCTCGAGCGGCGGCACGTGCCCGCTGTGGAACGTCTACGAGACGTTCGCCAACCCGGGCAAGATCCTGGTGCAGATCGCTCAGATGCCCGACGGCAGGAGCTACATGTGGGTGGCCCGCACCGTTGAACGTCGCGCCTCGCGCTATGGCCAGCCAGGCAAGACGTTCGCGATCGGCCTCGGCTGCGAACTCCGGCACGCCCATCGCCTGGTCTACTCGGAGGGGCTCGATCTGGCTGGTGAGATCGCCACCCCGATCGGTGCCGGTTGCCGAGTCTGCGAACGCGACAACTGCCCGCAGCGGGCGTTCCCCGCGCTGGGGCGTGCCCTCGACCTCGACGAGCACCGCAGCACCGTCTCGCCGTACCTGGTGAAACAACCCTAGACTCGCGAGGGTGACTGCCCCCGATGCTGCCGCCGCCCGCATTCCGCCCGGCGGCCTCCGTGAACTCGGTCCCGTCGGCTGGGTGATCGCCAAGGCCGGTGCCAAGCAGATCCGTGCGCCCAGGTTCAGCCTGTTCACGGTCCTCGGCCAGCACAAGCTGCTGTTCCTGACCTGGCTGCCGTTCGGCGGTTACCTCCTCGGGGCGGGCAAGCTGCCGCGAAAGGACGCCGAGCTAGTGATCCTGCGGGTCGGGCATCTGCGCAATTGCGAGTACGAACTTCAGCAGCACCGTCGGCTGGCACGCAGCCGCGGCGTCGATGCCGACCTGCAGGCGAAGATCTTCGAGGGCCCCGATGCCGAGG
>JAOPVF010000369.1 GCA_025963195.1 Mycobacterium sp.
CCCGTCTACCTGTCCACGAAGAACACCATCCTCAAGGGCTACGACGGGATGTTCAAGGACGAGTTCCAGCGCATCTTCGACGAGGAGTTCAAGGCGGACTTCGACGCCAACGGCCTGACGTACGAGCACCGGTTGATCGACGACATGGTCGCGTCCTGCCTGAAGTGGGAGGGCGGCTACGTCTGGGCCTGCAAGAACTACGACGGCGACGTCCAATCCGACACCGTCGCACAGGGTTACGGCTCACTGGGGCTGATGACGTCGGTGCTGATGACACCGGACGGCCAGACGGTGGAGGCCGAAGCCGCACACGGCACGGTGACTCGGCACTACCGTCAGCACCAGGCGGGCAAGGCGACGTCGACCAACCCGATCGCCTCGATCTTCGCCTGGACCCGAGGGTTGGAGCACCGCGGCAAGCTCGACAACACTCCCGAGGTGATCGAGTTCGCCGAGACGCTGGAGGAAGTGGTGATCGGCACCGTCGAGGGCGGCCACATGACCAAGGACCTCGCCTTCCTGATCGGGCCCGAACAGGGTTGGGAGACAAGCGAGGAGTACCTCGCGACGATCGCCGACCAGCTCAAGTCGGCACTGGGCTAGATCAGCCCGCGGGTGACGACAACCGGCGCGGCTCGGTGTTCTTGTCGACGAATTCGGCGATCAGCTCGGTGACTCGGCCCGGCGCCTCCAGCATCGGGATGTGACCGACGCCGTCGAGGCGGATCACCTCCGATCCAGGGGGCAGGTTCGTGGTGAAGTACCGGTTGCCTCGGGGTGACGGGAACACCCTGTCCTTCTCGCAGAGCACCAGCTGGGTGGGCGTCGATGCGTTGGCCAGCTCGACGAGGCCCGGCAGCAGCAGGGTCCTGACCAGAAGCTGGAAGTAGGCCGGGCAGTGCGTCGCATCGTCCATCAGGGCGAGCAGGTCGGGTTGGCTCGGCCCGTTGGCGGGTCCGCTGATCGGCAGCGTCGCCAGCCGGCGCGCGAACGGCAGGTCGAGGATCCGTGGACCGAGGAGGCGCGCGAGTAGCAGCGCCGGGCCGCCGAGCAGGAACTTGCCGACGGTCTCTAACTTCGTCGGCGAGTAGCGGGTCCAGCCGCCCGCCGGCGCGATCGCGGTCAGGCTGCGGGCCCGCCCGCGGCGCTCCAGCTCGAACGCCACCCATCCGCCCAGCGAGTTGCCGACCACGTGAGCGGTCTGCCAGCCGAGTTCGTCCATCTGGCGTTCCACGTGGTCGACGAGGGTATTGATGTCGAGCAACCAGGTGCCCGACCGGGGGCCGCCGTGGTGGCCGGCCATGGTCGGCGCGAAGACTTCGAAGCGGCCGGTGTCGGCGAGCTGGTCAGCGACGGTCCGCCAGACGTTCTGCGAGCACAGGAACGGGTGGAGAAGGACGATCGGTTCGCCACTGGAGCCGGGCTGCCGGCGACCATTGCTGTGGCCTTCGTGGATCGGGTCGCGTTCTGGCATGCGGCCGAGACTAAGGTGATACCGCCGGTACCGCAAGGACGGCCTTGTCGGTGGGAGGCGACATGCTTCTGTGCGGCGTCATCAAGTGTTGACGGTGTGTGGAGGAGGGACTTCCCATGGAGGCAAGGGATGGGGTGACCGAACCGTGGTGGGCTTCTGATCCCCAGATCGCCGAAATGCGACGAAGGGCCTTGGAGGAGATCGAGCAAGCACCGTCGCGGCCACCCATCCCCGATGGGCCCGATCCCGTCTTCGTCGAGATCGCCAGTGGAGCGAGTGGGCGTGAACTGGCCGACGCCCGTGACGACCTCGACCGCGCCCGACTGCGATACGCAGAGGCAATCCGGGCCGGCCGCGTCGCCGGCTATTCCTGGGCCGAGATCGGCTGTCTGCTCGGTGTCTCGAAGCAGTCGCTGCACCGCGGGTTCGGCGCCCTCGGCTAGGGTCGGCCGGTGATCGTCAGCACCATCAACGTGAACGGAATCCGCGCCGCCGTCAGGCAGCGATCCACCGAGAATCTCGGCCTGCTGGCCTGGCTGAAGGAGACGACGGCCGACGTCGTGTGCCTTCAGGAGACCCGGGCCGACGACGACCAATTGGCCGACGCGCTGACGCCCGCTCTCGCCGACGGCTGGCACCTTGCCTCGGCCGATCCGCACGTAAAGGGCCGCAACGGCGTCGCCGTGCTGAGCAGGCACTCGATCACCAGGGTGCTGATCGGGCCGGACGCCGACGAATTCGCCTCGCATGGGCGCTATCTCGAGGTGGACACCGGCGACCTCACCGTCGCCAGCGTGTACGTCCCCACCGGCGAGGCCGACTCCGACCGGCAGCTGGAGAAGGAACGCTTCATGGCGGCCATCGCGGGCCGCATGGCCGTGCTGAACACGGGGACCGACCGCGGCGCGGTGGTGTGCGGCGACTGGAACATCGGTCACACCGAGTCCGACATCAAGGCTTGGAAGGCCAACCAGAAGAAGTCGGGCTTCCTGCCGAGCGAGCGTCAGTGGGTGACCGACCTGTTGGCCACCGGCTGGGTGGACGTGGTCCGCGTCCTGCATCCCGGCGTGGCAGGCCCCTACAGCTGGTGGTCGTGGCGGGGCAAGGCGTTCGACAACGACGCGGGGTGGCGGATCGACTACCAGCTGGCCAGCGCCGCGCTGGCGCCGCGCGTGCTCGCCGCCAGGGTCGAACGGCCCGAGGCCTACGCACTGCGCTGGTCCGACCACGCACCCGTGACCGTCGAATATGCGGTTGGTCCGGCGTGAAAGTATTGAAGCCATCATGAGCACCAACGGCACAGCCGCGCCGCGAAGAGTCGTCTTCTCCGGCGCGCAACCCACATCTGATTCCCTTCACCTCGGCAACGCGGTGGGGGCGGTGAGTCAGTGGGTGGCCCTGCAGGACGGTTACGACGCGTACTTCTGCGTCGTCGATCTGCACGCGATCACGCTCCCGCAGGACCCCACCACGCTGCGCAAGCGCACCCTGGTGACCGCTGCTCAGTACCTGGCGTTGGGCATCGACCCTGCCAAGGCGACCATCTTCGTGCAGAGCCACGTGCCATCGCACGCCGAATTGGCTTGGGTGCTTGGGTGTTTCACCGGTTTCGGGCAGGCGTCCCGGATGACGCAGTTCAAGGACAAGTCACAGAGGGAAGGTGCGGAGGCGACGACCGTCGGGCTGTTCACCTATCCGGTGCTGATGGCGGCCGACATCCTGCTCTACGACACCGACCTGGTGCCGGTCGGCGAGGATCAGCGCCAGCATCTGGAACTCTCGCGCGACGTCGCGCAGCGGTTCAACGCGCAGTTCCCGGACACGTTCGTCGTGCCAGAGCCGATGATCCAGAAGGCCACCGCCAAGATCTACGACTTGCAGGATCCGACCGCGAAGATGAGCAAGTCGGCCGCCACCGACGCAGGTTTGATCAGCTTGCTCGACGACCCGAAGAAGACCGCAAAGAAGATCCGCTCGGCCGTCACCGACAGCGAGCGCGAGATCCGCTTCGACCGCGAAGCCAAGCCAGGAGTATCGAACCTGCTGACCATCCAGTCCGCCGTCACCGGCACCGACCTCGACAAGCTGGTCGAGGGCTACGCCGGGCGTGGCTACGGCGACCTCAAGGCGGACACTGCCGACGCCGTCGTGGAGTTCGTCACGCCGATCAAGGCGCGGGTGGACGAACTGCTCGCCGACCCGGCCGAACTGGAGGCCGTGCTCGCGGCGGGAGCCGCGCGGGCCGACGAGGTGTCTGCCACGACGTTGCGGCGGGTATACGACCGGTTAGGGTTTCTTCCGAAGCGTCCGTAGTGCTGGGGAGGGTGGTGTGGCTGGTGTGACCGAACCGGCCAAACCGGCCAAACCGGGTTTCATGGACCGACTGCGCGCCAGATTCCCCTGGTTCGACCGCATCATGCGGGCGCAGGAGCGCTATCAGGACAGCAAGGGCGACTTCTACGCCGCAGGCATCACCTACTTCACGATCTTCGCGCTGTTCCCGCTGCTGATGGTCGGGTTCGCCGCAGGTGGTTTCGTACTCGCCAGCAAGCCCGAGCTGATGGTGGAGATCGAATCGAAGATCAGGTCCGCGGTGTCCGGTGAACTCGGACAGCAACTCATCAGCCTGATGGACTCGGCGATCGCGTCGAGGACCTCCGTCGGCGTGATCGGCCTCGCCACGGCCGCATGGGCCGGGCTGGGCTGGATGGCCAACCTGCGCGAGGCGCTGAGCGCCATGTGGGAGCAGCGCAGCGAGACCGGCAACTTCGTGATGACCAAGGTGTCGGATCTGATCGCCCTGCTGTCGACCTTCGTGGCCATGACGCTGACCATCGCGCTGACCGCCCTTGGCAACCAGTCGGTGATGACGCGGGTGCTGGGTTGGGTTGGCATACACGATGTCTCGGCCATCGGGGGGCTGCTGCGGGTGGCGTCGTGGCTGTTGTCACTGGTGGTGTCGTGGCTGCTGTTCACCTGGATCATCGCCCGGTTGCCACGGGAGTCGGTCAGCTTCCGCAGCTCGGTGCGTGCGGGCCTGCTGGCGGCGGTTGCGTTCGAGGTCTTCAAACAGGTGGCGTCGATCTACCTTCAGTCGGTCATTCACGGGCCGGCAGGGGCCACGTTCGGTCCAGTGCTTGGCCTGATGGTCTTCGCCTACATCACCGCGCGGCTGATCCTGTTCTCCACGGCGTGGGCTGCGACGTCGGCGGACAGCCTCGTCGCCGCGCCGGTCGGCCCGCCCGACCCCGCGGTGATCGCGCCCCGCGTGCAGGTGCACACGGGGCTCGGAGTATCCGGCATGATGGCCGCCATCGCAGTCGGAGCGCTTGGCGCACTGGGGCTTTCGCGCCTTTGGCGGCGTTAGTGGCCGAAGGCCTTCAGTCCCGTGACGCAGGCGACGATGCCGAGCATCAGCAGTACCTTGACCGCTGACGTGGTTTCGGCGCCGGTCAACATCGCGTAGCCGACGGTGAGCACCGCGCCGATGCCAACCCAGACTGCGTAGCTGGTACCGGGAGGAAGGCTGCGCATCGCGATGGCGAGGCCCGCCATCGACAACGCAAGGGCGACGCCGAACGTCACCGTGGGCGCGAGACGCGTGAAGCCTTCGGATTTGGAAAGCGCTGTTGCCCATACCGCTTCGAGAACACCCGAGACGACGAGAATCAACCACGCCATGGCACACCTCCGGAGCTCCGTCTTGTCGCTGGCCGGGTACGGTGCTGCCTCGTCCGGTGCCATGTGCTGGCACTATCCATCGTAACAACGAAGTAACATGGCGTGTCGTGCCGTTGGTCACCACGTGGTCGGAGTCGATGGGCATCGCGGTGCCGATCGTGAACGCACCGATGGGCGGGGTTGCCGGTGGCCTGCTGGCCGCGGCGGTTTCGCGCGCGGGCGGCCTCGGCATGATCGGGATGGGGAGTTCGGCGTCCGCGGACGCGTTGCGCCGCGAGCTGGCCATTGTCGGCGACCTCGACCTGCCGTTCGGGATCGGGCTGGTGCACTGGGTGATCCGGGGTGACCCGGAGTTGTTGGACGTCGCACTGGCCGCTCGTCCCGCCCTCCTGTCGGTGAGCTTCGGCGACGACTGGGATTGGGTGCGGCGCGCCCATGATGCCGGCGTCACGGTGGTGACTCAGATCGCCGATTCGGTCGCGGCGCGGCGCGCGGTCGATGCCGGGGTGGACGTCCTGGTCGCCCGCGGTGCGGAAGGCGGCGGGCACGGAGTGCCGGCCATGGGGACGTTGCCGTTGCTGGCCGAGGTCCTCGATGCAGTCGACGTTCCGGTGTTGGCCGCCGGTGGCATCTCCTCGGCGCGAGGGCTGGCCGCGGTGCTGGCGGCGGGTGCGGCAGGAGGATGGCTTGGCACGGTGTTCGCGGTGTGCCCGGAAGCGCTGACTCCTGAGCAGGCGCGGGCCAAGCTGCTCGACGCCGCAGGCGATGGCACCGAGCTCACCAGCGAGTTCGACGTCGCAGCCGGATATCGTTGGCCGGCAAGCATTCCCGAGCGGGTGCTGCGCGGCTCCCCGGTCAATTCCGGTCAGGGCGTTGGCGTGGTGGGCCAGTCGGTGCGGGCGGCGGAGCTGGTGACGGGTCTGCGCGACGGTGCGCAGGACCTGCTGAGCCGTTGGTGCTGACTCAGCCCAGCGGTCGGCGGTTCAGCGAGCGTGCGGTCATGATGAGACCGAAGACCACCACTGCACCGACGACGCCGACGCCCACCCTGACCGGCGTGGCGTCTGCGGGTGGCAACGAGGCCGCGACTGCCTGAGCGGCGGCCGGATCCACCTTGGCTACCCGAAGCGAGGGGTCGGGCTCAATCAACGTGCCCACCTTGGTACCCGGCGCGGTCGCGAAGCCGTAGTCGAGCAGGTGCGCTGCTTGCTCCCACGGCGCGATCGGTAAGCGGGTGCCGTGCAGCATGATTGCGACCAGTCGGCGGCCGTCGCGATTGGCCGCGCCGACGAAGGTCTGGCCCGCGTCGTCGGTGTAACCGGTCTTGCCGCCCATGGCGCCCGGATAGTTGTAGAGCAGCTGGTTGTCGTTCTCGAGTTGGTAGCCGGGACTGTCCTCCTCGCCGGGGTTCCCGGGATGGCCTGGGAAGTCGTACTTCTGGGTGGCGACGATGTCGGCGAACACGGCGTTCTGCCAGGCGTAGCGGTAGAACAGTCCGAGGTCGTACGCCGAGGTGCTCATACCGGGGCCGTCGAGGCCCGACGGCGTGGCCGCGCGGGTGTCGCGGCCGCCGAGCTTGCCTGCCAGATCGTTGATCTTGCCCACCGCGGCGTCCATGCCGCCGAGTTGGGCCGCCAAGGCGTGCGCGGCGTCGTTGCCGGAGTGCATGAGCAGGCCATGGAGCAGGTCGTCGACGGTGTAGACGCCGCCCACGTCGACGCCGACCCTGGTGCCCTCGGCGTTGGCGTCCTCGAGCGTGCCGACCACCTGCTTGCGGATCGGCAGTTCCTTGATCGCCTGCATGGCCACCAGGACCTTGATGATGCTGGCGGGCCGGTGCCTACCGTGCGGGTCCTTGGCGGCGATGACGTCGCCGGTATCCAGGTCGGCGACGAGCCACGCGTCGGCCGAGACGTCGCCAGGCACCGGTGGCGTGCCAGGTGCGGTGACGATGCCACAGTTGGACAGGGCGTCGCCGCCGAGCGGGGTCGCGGGCACCGGTAGCGGGGCCGGCGGATCGCCCGCGGTCGGCACCTCTGACGAGTCGACGGCCGGGGGCGTCGCGACGCGGTACGGGCAGGCATCGTCGGCGTGTGCGACGGGTGTGCTGACCATGGCGGGTGCGGTCAGCAGCGCGGCGGCCGCGAGCAGGCACGCCGCCCGGCGCGGGGCGAATCCGAAGGTAGCCATCGTGTCTGCAGGGTAGGAGATCGACGAGCTGTTTTCGGGGAGCCACGCTGTTACTGGAGTGACTATTGCTACGGGTGAGGTGCACCGGAGAGTTGGGCGACGATCGCGGCGGTGTCCATCCAGACGTTCTCTCTGCTGATGAGGCCGTCGCGGGTTTCGCAGACGTGCAGCACGCGGAAGGTGATGTGACGGCCCCGCCCGGGCAGACCTAGGAAGTCGCTGACGATCTTGCCTTCGAACAAGGACTCGTCGACGAAGCAGTCGTTGCCGTAGTAGCGCCGCAGCGGGGTCAGGGTGTCGTCGGCGAAGGTGTCGAAGAGCGCCAGGTACCGCTTCTCGATAGCCAGGGCATCGGTCAGGACCCCGTCGGGGTCTCCGACGACGTCGTGCGCTACGTCGTCGGCGAGCGTGGCCATCACCGCTGCAACGTCCTTGGCGGCTTCGCCTGCGCAGTGACGGTCGAACAGCGCGTCCATTTCTTCGGGTGTCACTCCGGCTCCTTCTGATAGGCACACGAGTCCGCACTGGCGCGGGCGAGAGACCAGGGCGGCGCTTCTCGAGGCCGCGGCGGACCTCGCCCGTAGTGGCGTGTCCCCATCGATCGGTCAGATCGCCGAGGCCGCGGACATCTCGCCGGCCACCGCCTATCGATACTTCCCCAACACGCATTCGCTGTGGACCGACGTCGCGATCCGCAGAATCTCGGCCGACGAGCTCACCGCCGACCTGCCCGACGACGTCGTGGGGCGCGTCGAGATCGTCATTCGCCGGATGGCCCGCATGCAGTTCGCCGACGAGACGCTCTGGCGAGAAGCCATGCGCGCCATGCAGGAACGGTGGCTCGCCCAGCAGGACGTGGAGGCCGGCGAACGCGCCCCGGTGCGCGGCACCACCCGCATCGAGGCGCTCACGATTGCGCTGCAACCGCTGCAGTCGACCCTCGACGCGGCTGCCTTCACGCGTGTGGTTCAGGCCCTGATGTTCCTGTGCGGCGTCGAGGCCCTCGTCGTGGCGCGAGACGCACTCGGCCTCGATGAAGAAGCGGCAGCGGACATCCTGTGCTGGTCGGCCCGCGCGATCGTCACCTCGGCGATCGACCAGTCGGGCCGGTGAACCTACAGCTCGGTGTACGCGACGGCGGGGAACTCGATGGTCGACATCCACAGTCGACCTTCGGATTCCACGACACCGGTGACTCCGCCGAAGTCGGGATGGGTGGTTCGGATGCCGCCGACCGCGGCGCCGGTGTCCGCGTCGAAGCCCACCACCCAGATCTCGGGTTCGACCTTCGGCTGCAGTCTCGTCGGGAGCCGCCAGATCACCTTTCGGAGCCATGGCGACCGCGGCATCAGGCCCTCGGCGGTGGGGTTGGCCGGCGTCACCAGCGCGGTCCAGATCCGGCCGTCCGACCCCGTCGAGATGTTGTCCGGCATGCCGGGCAGGTTGACCGCGAGCGGCGTCACGGTTCCAGCGGCAGGACCCGTCAGCCAGTACTTGGACAGCCTTCGAGCCACGGTCTCGGCGAACACCAACGCCGATCCGTCAGCGGTCACCGTCACCCCGTTGGCGAAGTACAACCCGTCGAGGAGCGTGGTGACGGTGCCATCGGTCGCGAGGCGGAACAGACTTCCGGTGCCGCGCGCCTCGAGGATCGGCGCGAGGAAGTGCTCGAAGTGGAAGTCGCTGGTCGATTCGGTGAAATAGATTGTGCCGTCGGATGTTTCGGTGACATTGGAACAGAACTTCAACTTGCGGCCATTGACGGACTCGACCAGAGTCGTCAGCTCGCCGCTGTCGGGATTCAGCGCAAGCAGGCCCTTGTAGCTGTCGCACACCAGCACGCGGCCGTCGCGGGCGACGTGCATGCCGAGGGGGCGGCCAGCCGTATCGGCGACGACGGTGTGCCCGCCGTCCGGTGAGATCCGCACGATGCGCCCGTCGACGAGACCGGTCCAGAGCACACCGTCGCCATCGACGACGATGTCCTCGGGACCGTCACCAGGCAGCGCGACGACCGTGACCGATCCACCGGGTTGGTCGGGGATCGGGTCTACGGGCGGCGGCTGCCAACGGACGGGATGGATCGGCGGCTTCACGCCGCCGACCATAACGCCCTTGCTACATGCGTCGGCTCGCTTCGCTCAACACACTGTGCAGGATGTCGTAGATGGCGTCGAATTCCTTCTGACCACTGATCAGCGGCGGCGCCAGCTGGACGACCGGGTCACCACGATCGTCGGCCCTGCAGTACAGCCCTGCCTCGAACAGCGCCGGGGTGAGGTAGCCGCGCAGAAGCCGCTCGCATTCCTCGTCGTTGAAGGTCTCCTTGGTGGCCTTGTCCTTGACCAGCTCGATGCCGTAGAAGAAGCCTTCGCCGCGGACGTCGCCGACGATGGGCAGGTCGTAGAGCCTCTCCAGGGTGGCCTTGAACGCGGGTGCCATCTCCTTGACGTGAGCGTTGATGCCCTCGCGCTCGAAGATGTCGAGGTTGGCCAACGCAACCGCCGACGACACCGGGTGCCCGCCGAAGGTGTAGCCGTGCCCGAAGACGGTCTTGCCGTCGTTGAACGGCTCGAACAGCCGATCGCTGGCGATCATCGCGCCGATGGGGGAGTAGCCCGACGTCAGGCCCTTCGCGCACGTGATGATGTCCGGTACGTAGCCGAAGTCGTCACACGCGAACATGGAACCGATCCGGCCATAGGCGCAGATCACTTCGTCGGAGACCAGCAGCACGTCGTACTCGTCGCAGATCTCGCGGACCCGCTCGAAGTACCCGGGCGGCGGCGGGAAGCAGCCGCCCGCGTTCTGCACAGGCTCGAGGAACACCGCGGCCACCGTGTCGGGACCCTCGAACTCGCTGGCCTCGGCGATCCGGTCGGCGCAGTAGCGTCCCCACGCCTTCGGGTCGGTGCTGAACTGCTCGGGAGCCCGGTAGAAGTTGGTGTTGGGTACACGGAAACCGCCAGGGGTCGGCGGATCGAACGGCGCCTTGAAGTCGGGGATGCCGGTAATGGCAAGGGCACCCTGCGGCGTGCCGTGGTAGGCGATGGACCGCGAGATCACCTTGTACTTGCCCGGCTTGCCGGTCAGCTTGAAGTACTGCTTGGCGAGCTTCCACGCGCTCTCGACGGCTTCGCCGCCACCGGTGGTGAAGAAGACCCGGTTCAGATCCCCAGGCGCGTATCCGGCTACGCGTTCGGCCAGCTCGATGGCGGGGGGTGTGCCGAACGACCACAGCGGGAAGAAGGCAAGGGTCTCAGCCTGTTTGGCGGCTGCCTCGGCCAACTCGGCGCGGCCGTGGCCGACCTGCACCACGAACAGCCCGGACAGACCGTCGATGAACTTCTTGCCGTCGCTGTCCCAGATGTGCACGCCCTCGCCGCGGGTGATGATCGGCGGGGTGATGTCGGCGCCATGCCGGGCGAAGTGTCCCCACAGGTGGCGCTTGGCCTTGGCGGCCAGGTCGGTCGATGTCGTTTGCGCTACGTCTACTGCTGTCATCTCGTACCCCAATTATATTGCTGTTTGACAAGTTTCAGGTAAACCAAGGTTTCGGTGGATATCACCCCTGGGACGGCACGGATCTTGGTGTTGAGGAGGTCGAGTAGGTCACCGTCGTCCTCGCAGACGACCTCGACGATGGCGTCGAAGGACCCCGCGGTGAGCACGACGTAGTCGACGGATTCGATGGCGGCCAGCTTGTCGGCCACCTTGGTCGTGTCGCCGGTGCACCGGATGCCGATCATGGCCTGGCGTGCGAAACCCAGCTGCATGGGATCGGTGACGGCCACGATCTGCATGACACCGGCGTCGACCATGCGCTGGACGCGCTGGCGCACGGCGGCCTCGGAAAGGCCGACCGCCTTGCCGATGCCCGCATACGACCGCCGCCCGTCGTGCTGCAACTTCTCGACGATCGCCTTGGAGAGTTCATCGAGTTGAAAGGCTGCACCAGGGCGCGAGTGGCTGATTCGCAACGAGACGGCTTGTACGCCGGGCGTTGCGTCCGGCTTGACCATGCCCCTGATTGTGCACGGAATCCGTCGAATCAAGCAACCATGTCGATGAAATCGCTCGTTTGAGACCTCCGGTACCGCGGTAATGCGCAGTCGGGGTTCGGCTGGTTCCGCTACGGTTTGGGCCATGACCAAAGCGAGCAGCTGGATCAACGGTGGCGCAGTGGCCACCGCCGGCCAGGACTTCAAGATCGTCAATCCGGCGAACGGTGGTGTCGTCGCGGAGTACGCCCTTGCGACCACGGCCGACGTCGACGCAGCGGTGACCGCCGCCCGTTCGGCATTGCCGGGATGGACCACCGCAACGCCGGCCGACCGGTCGGCGGTGCTGGCCAAACTGGCCAGACTGGCAGGTGAACACGCCGACGAACTGGTGGCCGAGGAGGTCAGTCAGACCGGAAAGCCGGTGCGGCTGGCCAGGGAATTCGACGTCCCGGGCAGCGTCGACAACATCGACTTCTTCGCAGGCGCGGCCCGCCACTTGGAGGGCAAGGCCACCGCCGAGTACTCCGCCGATCACACCTCGAGCATTCGGCGCGAGGCCATCGGCGTCGTCGGGACCATCACGCCCTGGAACTACCCGCTGCAGATGGCGGTGTGGAAGGTGTTGCCCGCGTTGGCCGCAGGCTGCTCCGTGGTGATCAAGCCCGCCGAGGTCACGCCGCTGACCACGTTGACACTGGCCCGGCTGGCCAGTGAGGCGGGGCTACCCGACGGCGTGTTCAACGTCGTCACCGGCGCGGGCGCCGACGTCGGCACGGCGCTGGCCGGGCACCGCGACGTCGACCTGGTGACGTTCACCGGCTCCACCGCAGTGGGCCGCAAGGTGATGTCCGCAGCGGCCGCGCACGGCCACCGGACCCAGCTCGAACTCGGCGGCAAGGCGCCGTTCGTGGTGTTCGACGACGCCGACCTCGACGCCGCGATTCAGGGCGCCGTCGCCGCGTCGCTGATCAACACCGGGCAGGACTGCACCGCGGCCACCAGGGCGATCGTCGCGCGCGACCTTTACGACGACTTCGTGGCAGGGGTCGCCGAGGTGATGAGTGCCGTCGTCGTCGGCGATCCGCACGACCCCGACACCGATCTCGGCCCGCTGATCACCACTGCACACCGCGACAAGGTCGCGGCTATCGTGGCCCGCGCGCCAAGCGAGGGCGGGCGCGTCGTCACCGGCGGCATCATCCCCGACCTGCCCGGCTCGTACTACCGGCCCACCCTGATCGCCGACGTCGACGAGCGCTCCGAGGTGTACCGCAGCGAGATCTTCGGGCCCGTGCTGACCGCGCGCGCATTCACCGACGACGACGACGCGCTGCGTCAGGCCAACGACACCGAATACGGGCTGGCGGCATCGGCATGGACCCGCGACGTCTACCGGGCCCAGCGCGCGTCGCGCGAGATCAAGGCCGGTTGCGTGTGGATCAACGACCACATCCCGATCATCAGCGAGATGCCGCACGGCGGCGTAGGCGCGTCCGGCTTCGGCAAGGACATGAGCGACTATTCGTTCGAGGAATACCAAACCATCAAGCACGTCATGAGCGACATCACCGCCGTCGCGGACAAGGACTGGCACCGGATCATCTTCAGCAAGCGGTAATTCTGCGACTTGTGGAGTCTGGGTAGCGCTCACCGCGACTCAGACTCCACAAATCGCGGGATGGAGGAGCCAATGTGGTCGTTCGCGACATCACCGACGACGACTGGCCGGGCGTAGCGCTGCTGACCGCCACCAGTTTCGGCTCGTTCTGGCGCCCCGAGACCGTTACGGCCTGGCGGACGTTGATGCCACCGCGCAGCTCGGTGGTGGTCGGCGACGGTGCCGACGTGGTCGCGATGGCGCACCACCTCGACCTGGAGCTCACCGTGCCAGGGGGAGCGGTCGTGCCGTGCGCCGGGGTGACATGGGTGGGGGTCGCGCCCACGCACCGGCGGCGAGGTCTGCTGCGCGCGATGTACGTCGAGTTGCACCAACGGTTCGCCGACGCCCGCTACCCGATCGCGGCGCTGACCGCTAGCGAGGGCGGCATCTACGGGCGTTTCGGCTACGGCCCCGCGACCGTCGAGACCGAGCTGACCCTTGATCGCCGCTTCGCCCAATTCCACCCCGACGCCCCCGATCCTGGTGGGGCACGGGTGATCTCGCCGCGCGAACACCGCGACGAGTTCGCCGACGTCTACGACCGCTACCGGCGCGGCACGCCGGGCGGCTTGGCGCGCCCGGTGCCGCTGTGGGACGACCTGCTTGCCGACTGGGAGGGCTCCCGGCGCGGTGCCACGCAGTGGTTCTCGTTCCTGCACCCGGACGGTTACCTGCTCTACCGCGTGCACGCGCGGCACCCCAAAACCGTTCGCGTCGAAGAATTCAACGCGGCGACCCCAGACGCGCACGTGGCATTGTGGCGTGCGTTGCTCGGACTCGATCTGGTCGAGACCATCGTCGCGCTCAGTCACCCCGCCGACCCGCTGCCGTACTTGCTGACCGACTCGCGGCTGGTGCGCACCACCGCGTCGGAAGACGGCCTGTGGCTGCGCATCATGGATGTGGCCGCCGCGCTCGAAGCGCGCACGTACCAGGCGGATCTCGACACCGTGATCGAGGTCGGGGACGAGTTCCGTTCCGACGGAGGACGATTCACGTTGCAGATCCGCGACGGCCGGGCCCGCTGCGCCCGCACGGGCGCGCAGCCGGAGTTCACGATGGATCTCGACGTGTTGGGCAGCGTGTATCTCGGGGCGCACCCGGCCGCGACGCTGGCCGCGGCCAACCGCATCCGGGGCGGTGGAGCGGAATCGCTGGCGCGACTGGACGCCGCGTTCAGAAGCGACGTTCCCGCGCAGCTCGGGTTTCAGTTCTAACGTCGCCGCGTCCCCGGGGCCCGAGGGTGGCGATGACAGAATCGAGCGGTGAAGTACGGGCAAGGCTGGCAACCCCCTGTCGTCGACTGGTCGTCGACGCGGGGCCGGATCCTGCTTGCGGCGTCCGCGTTGTTCGCCCAGCGCGGTTACTTCGGCACGTCGACGCGTGACATCGCCGATGACGTGCAGATCAGGCAGCCGTCGCTGTTCCACCACTTCGAGGCCAAACACGAGATCTTCCGGACCTTGGTCGAACTGGATCTGGGCCCCTCGATCGACCGGATCAGCCGCCGCATCGAGGAGGACTCGACGTGGGCGGAGAAACTTCATCTGTCGATCGCGTGCGACGTGCGCGAGGCGTTGATTCAGCCCTTCGATGCGCGCGGCCTGTACCAGGACGCGGTGCTCGGATTGGCCGAGTTCGCCGACGAGCGCGAGGGCATCGCGCTGTTCCACCAGCTGGTAGAGCACGTCATCTCCAGTGGCAGGGACTCTGGCGAGTTCGTCGACTTCGAGCCGAGCTTCGTGCAGCGGGCCGTCAACGGAGTGCTGTTCGAGACCCTCCGTGAGCAGGGCGGCCCCGGCCGTCCGGTACGGGAGGGGCGCCCTCTGCAGGCCGCCGACTTCGTGGTGCGGGGCCTGCTGGTCGACCAGGGTGCGCTCGATCGGATCCGGGCGGCCACCCTTGCGCGCCTCGACGAGCTCGCAAGGGCGAGCGAAGCGACGAGGGAAAAACCGGTAGCCCCGGTTCGCTAGCCGTCAACACCGTCGTCGGAACCAATTGGCGGTGAACTTCGCGGAAAAGATGCCTATCGGTCGATAGTCACCTATCGTCCGATAGGACACGACGAACCGACCTTGGAGGAACCGTGAAGAAGACCGTCATCGCCGGCGTCATCGCGGGGGCCATTGCGCTCGCCCTGTCCGGCTGTTCGTCGGCGGAAGAGTCGACTCCCGCGGCCACCGGCCCTGCGAAGGTGGCCCCGCCGGCGATCCTGCAGGCGGGCACCCTCAAGATCTGCGCACCCAACGACGGCACGCCGCCGAGCGTCTACCACGACGAGACCGGCGCGCTGGTGGGCAGCGAGGTCGACCTTGGCAAGGCGCTCGCCGCGCAACTGGGCCTCAAACCCGACTACGTCCAGTCCGCCTTCGCGGCCGTCATCCCCACGTTGCAGGCCAAGCAGTGCGACGTGATCATGGCCCAGCTCTACATCAAGCCGGAGCGCGAAAAGGTCGTCGACTTCGTGCCCTACCTGTACTCGGGCACCGGCATCGCGGTATCGAAGGAACGCCCCGCCGACATCACCGGAATGGACGACAGCCTGTGCGGCAAGAAGGTGATGGTCGCCGTCGGGACTACAGCCGAATCGCTGTCCCAGGAGCAGTCCGACAAGTGCACTGCCGCAGGCAAGCCGTCGATCGACATCAACC
>JAOPVF010000376.1 GCA_025963195.1 Mycobacterium sp.
ACAGCAGGTAGACGAAGTACACCCAGCCGTGCACGATGCCGATCCAGCTGGGCGGGTCCTCGACCTTGACGATGTACTTCAGCACCATCTCGTAGCACAGCGCGATCAGCCAGATGCCGGTCGTCCAGGCCATCACGCGATAGCCGAGCAGCGCCTTGCGCACTGACTCACGCTGCGATGCCTCGGGTGCCGCGTCGTCGGCTTCCGGCCGTTCGGCGGGTGCTTCGGGATCGGGGCTGCTCATGTGTTGGTCCTGTCGTCGGCGGTATCGGAGGGGGCGTCGGACTTGGCGAGCTCGGCCAGGTAGGCGTTGTACTCACGCAGCGCCGGGTCGTTCTCGGATGGCGTCGCGGGTTTCGGCCGTTCGGGCAGCAGGCCTTCCGGGATCTCGGTCGGTTCGCCCTTGCCGGCCTTCACGGGCGGGGCTTCCTCGTAGCGGACGAACTTGTAGTAGCCGTAGAAGCAGAACGCCGCGAACATCGGCCACTGAAGGGCGTAGCCAAGGTTCTGGAAGGTACCCGAAGTCGACTCGTAGCGGGTCCACTGCCACCAGGCCAGGCCGAGGCAGCCTGCTGCGGCGACGACGACCAGCAAGATGAGTGCTGGCCTCCTACGCCGTGTAGTGGACATTCGTCCACGGTACCGCGCTCGGTTTCGTGCCTTCACCTGCAGGGCGCAGCGCAATGAGCACCCCGCCTAGCGATCGTGATGAGTTTTTACCTCGCTCGCGGTGGCCGGGGCTTTATAGGTTCGGACGTCGTGACTACTTCCGCCTTCTCACGACGCCGCGCGCTGCAATTGATCGGTCTGGCCGGTGGCGCCGCGGCCCTCGGCCCGCTGCTGGCCGCCTGCGGTTCCTCCGACGGTGCCCGCGCCTTGGCGAGCAATGCCCCGGTATCGGGCAGGTTCGACGGCGTCACGCTCAAGCTACTGGTGAACCAGCCGCACGTCACGTCGTTCCGCGACGTGTTGGCTCCGGCGTGGAAGGCAGCCTCGGGCGGTGATCTCGACGTGACCGCCGCGCCGTATGACCAGCTGACCAGCAAGCAGATTCTCGACGTGCAAAGCGGCACCGGCGAATTCGACGTCTTCGATTACTTCTACTTCGGGCTGGGTGATCTCGTCGACGCCGGTGCGTTGACCGATCTCACCGAGTGGATCGACACCAACAAGGACAAGATCGACGTGGCCGGTTATCTGCCGTCGATCTACGACCCGTACACCCTGCTGGGCGGCAAGCGCTACGGCCTGCCCTATGACGGCGACGTCCACATCCTGTTCTACAACGCCGAACTGCTGGACCGCTACAAGGTCGAACCGCCCAAGACCTGGGATGAGTACGACGCCATCTCGGCCAAGATCACCACGGACGCCCGCGGCGCGGCGTACGGCGCGATCGTGTCCGGCCAGCAGGTGCCGATGATCCTGGGCTGCTCGTTCATCAACCGGCTCACCGGCTACGGCGGCGAGCTCGTCGACGCCAACGGCAAGCCCGCCCTGACCTCCGATGCCGCGATCGCCGCGGCCAAGCACCTCGTCGCGGTCGCCCCCTCCGCGTTGCCCACGCCCTTGCAGATCGGGTTCGACCAGGCCAACCAGGCGTTCCTGTCTGGGCAGGGCGCGCTGCTGGACACCTGGACGGACATGGCCCTTCGCGCGGAAGATCCGACGGCGTCGAAAATCGCGGGCAAGTGGGGCGCGGTGTCGCTGCCCGTCGGCGGAACGAACAAGACCCCGCGTACGGCGCTCGACGCCGGGTTCGGGCTCGGCATCTCCACGGCCGCCAAGAACCCGAACGCAGCGGCCGCGTTCGTGGCGTGGGCCACGGCGGCCGCGCAAAATCTCAGCGTCTCGTCGACGGCAGGCGCAGGCATCGACCCAATCCGTGGCACCGTGCTGGGCGCCGACGGTTACGCGAAGGTGGTCACCAAGGCGATCGGGCCGATCAGGGAAGGCCTCGGCGGCCATCCGCTGGTGTGGCCGAAGGAGGCTGGCGCGCCGAAGCTTTTGCAGGATCTGGTCGATCAGCTCGCGTTGGCGATCGCAGGTAGCCAAACCGTCGAACAGTCACTGGGCAACGCGCAGTCCAGCTGGGAGAAATCCCTGACATGAGTCGGCGTGTCCCGCTCTGGCTGGCGCTGCCGGCGGTGGCCGGGCTGCTGCTGTTCCTGGTCTATCCGACGGGATACCTGATCGCCCTGGCGATTACGCATTCCTCGCTCGCCCATCCGCTTCGCAGCTTCTCAGGCGCCGACAACTTCTCGTCGGCATTGGCGTCGGCGGCGTTCGTCCCTTCGCTGTGGCGTTCCACCGTGTTCGCCGTGCTCGCGACCGTCGCGACCACCTCGTTGGGATTGGCGCTCGCCGTGCTGCTGCGGGCCCGCGGGACCAAGTTCGGCGTGGTCGGCGCGCTTCTGCTGCTGCCGTTGGTGACCGCCCCGGTCCTGATCGGGGTGGCGTGGAAATTGCTGCTCGCCCCGGTTGGCGGCGGCTTCGCGCAGGCGTTCTCGGCCATTGGCCTCGGCGGGTTCAATCCGCTGGGTTCGGGTGTTGGCGCGTTCCTGGTGATCGTGCTCATCCACGTCTGGCAGTGGACACCGTTCGCCGTCCTGATCTCGTTCGCCGCGCTCGGCGTGGTGCGCCCCGAGCTGCTCGAATCTGCCCGGATCGACGGCGCAGGCACGTGGCGGACTTTCACCACCGTGGTGTGGCCTGCGATCGCGCCCACCCACTGGGCAGTGGCCGTCCTGGAGTTGGTGATCGGATACAAGGTATTCGACCTGATCGTCGTGATCACCTCAGGTGGCCCAGGTTTCGCGACCACGCTGTCCCCGTACGCGATCTACCAGACCGGCCTTCGCGGCAGCTTCGACATGGGCACCGCTGCCGCACAGACGCTAATCTTCGCTGCCGTCGTCGGCGCGGTCGCCACGATCGTCACCGCCGCCCGCGCCCGCGCGCTGAAGGCGGAGGGCTCGTGAACCCGACCCGGCGACGCTACTGGGCGGTGCGGATCGCGCTGGCGGTGATCGCGGTGGCCGCGCTGATTCCGGTCGGCTACCTGGTGTCGCTGTCGTTGCGGCCGCCCGACGACGTGCTGAATTCCCGGCTGTGGCCAACGGAGTGGACGCTCACCAACTTCACCAAGGTATTCGACACGATCGCGCTGGGTACCATGCTGCGCAACTCCTGGGTGATCGCGGTGGGCGCGGCGTTGCTCGCAGTCGTGATTGCCACGCCGGCAGCGTATTTCACCGCGCGCCGCTACCGGGGTGAGCGCCTTCTGACTGCCCTGCTGGCCAGCTACTGTGCACCGCCGATCGTGGCGATCATCCCGCTGTTCTTTCTGCTGCGCTATGCGGGCCTGACCAACAACCTGCTGGGCCTGGTGGTGGTCAACGGCATCGCCAACGTTCCGGTTGCGGTGTGGCTGCTGGACGGCTTCGTGCGCCGGATCCCCCTCGAGATCGAGGAGGCGGCGGTGATCGACGGCTTGTCGGTGGTCGGTGCATTCCGCAAGGCGGTGCTGCCGCTGCTCTGGCCGGGCGTCGTGGCGGCGCTGCTGGTGGTGTTCTTCCTGAGCTACAACGATTTTCTGTTCGCGGTGTATCTCGCGGTGACCAAGGAGAGTCAGACTTTGACGGTGGGATTGTCGCTGTTTCAGGGTGATCGCAATGTGCAGTTCGGCCAGCAGGCGGCGGCGGGCCTGCTCGGCATCGCGCCGGTATACGTCCTGGCGTTGGCGGCCCAGCGGTACCTGGTTGGCGGGCTTGCGACGGGTGCGACCAAATGAGCGCCGTTGAGCTGGTGGGCATTACGAAGTCCTACGGCGACAACGCGGTGGTCGACGACGTGAGCCTGTCCCTTCCCGATGGTTCGTTGACGGTCCTGGTCGGGCCGTCTGGCTGCGGCAAGTCCACCACCCTGCGGATCGTGGCCGGTCTGGAATCGGCTGACAGCGGCGCGGTGCACATCGGCGACCGCGACGTCACCGCCGAAACCCCGCGGCAGCGCGACGTCGCGATGGTGTTCCAGAATTACGCTCTCTATCCGCAATTGAGCGTCGCGGGCAACATCGCCTTCCCGCTCCGCAACGCCGGGGTAGCCAAAGACATTGCTGCACAACGGGCCCACGAGGCGGCCGAGCGCGTTGGCATCACGAAGCTGCTCGATCGCAAGCCGCGCCAGTTGTCCGGCGGCCAGCAGCAGCGGGTGGCGATCGCACGCGCCCTGGTGCGCACGCCCTCGGTGTTCCTCTTCGACGAACCGTTGAGCAATCTCGACGCCAAGCTGCGCGTCGAGTTGCGATCCGAGATCCGGCGGCTGCAGCAGGAACTCGGCATCACCGCGCTCTACGTGACCCACGACCAGGAGGAGGCGATGACCATCGCCGACCAGCTGGTGGTGCTCAACGCAGGTCGGATCGAGCAGCGCGGCACGCCCCACGACCTGTACCGAACTCCGGCCAACACGTTCGTCGCCGGCTTCATCGGATCGCCGACCGCCAACTTGGTCAAGGGCCGGATCCACGGTGGGTTCTTCGACGCCGAGGGCATCCACTGGGGTGTCACCGGCCCCGATCGGTCGGCCGTGACGGTCGCAGTGCGGCCCGAGGACGTGCTGCTGCGGCCGGATGCCGGCGGCGCAGGGCGCTTCGAGTTGGTCGAATTGCTCGGTCCCCGATACGTCTTCATCATCACGATCGGCGAACAGCGACTGACCGCCGTCGTGGAGGCTGCCGAGGTGGCACGCTGGGCACGACCGCCGGTGCCAGGCGATGGCGTGGCCGTGACGGTTCGGCCAGACCGTCTGCACTTGTTCGACGAGGGCTCGGGCAGGCGACTGTCTGCCGCGTAGGGGCTCGTCACCGTATCGCTCATCGTGACGATAACCCGAGCCAGAGTCGGGTCGCCGGCGCTAGCGTGACCGTCGCCAATTGTCATGAAGGAGCGGCGATGCCACGAACGCCCTGGACCACGTTGCCCGAGGAGCGGGAGGCCGAGACCTGGGACGTGGTGGCCGACGACATCGCCGCAGTCCTGGCTACTGACGCGTTGGCCCGCGACCGCGCCAACGAGCAGCCCACCGCCGAACTCAAACTGCTGAAGGAGTCCGGTCTGGTCGACCTGCTCATCCCGGCCGAGTTCGGCGGCCATGGCGGACATTGGAGTACCGCGCTGCGGGCGGTCCGCATCCTTTCCCGCGCGGACGCGTCGATCGCGCAGATTCTGGCCTACCACTACGTCAACCACGCAGGCATCGTCTTCTTCGGCGATCCGACTCGTTGGTCGCACTGGTTCCAGGCGTCGGCTGCCGGGCATTGGCTGTGGGGTGATTCGGTCAACCCCATCGACCCCGACCTCGCATTGACCGCCGACGGCGCCGGGTACCGGCTCGACGGCCGCAAGCGCTACTCCACTGGCGCGTCCACCGGCGACGTCACGCTGGTGATGGGCGCCGAGCAGGGTCGGGACAGGGTGCTGGCGTTGGTCATCGATCACGAACGAGCCGGGGTTCGGTTCGTCGACGACTGGGATGCCCTGGGACAGCGGCTCTCGGCGAGCGGCTCAGTCGAATTCGAAGGTGTCGCGGTCACGACGTCCGACGTGCTCGGCGTGGTTGGCGAAGAACCATATTCGACGCTGGTGACGCCAGGCATTCAGCTGGCGTTCGGCAACCTCTATCTCGGCATCGCGCAGGGGGCCCTGCAGAAGGCCCGCCAGCTCACCCTGGATCGTCGAGGTGCCTGGCTGCTCAGCAACGCCGAGCACTACTCGCAAGATCCGCTGGTGCAGAGGGTCTTCGGAGAGTTGGTGTCGCGGGTCGCCGCGGTCGAAGCGCTCGCCGACCACTGGAACGCCCGCTACGACCTGGTGATCGCCCGCGGACCGGAGGTCACCGCTGCCGACCGCGCCGAGGTGGAGATCGGCATTGCCCAGCTGAAGGTGGTGTCCACCGAGACGGCCCTCGAGGTGGCCCAGCGCGTGTACGAGGTCACCGGCACCAGCTCCGTGCGTAGCGACATCGGTCTGGATCTGTACTGGCGCAACATCCGTACCCATTCGCTGCACGATCCCATCGACTACAAGAAGATCGAGGTGGGCGCCAACTTCCTCACCGGAGACGTGCAGCCCATCACGCTCTATACCTGAGGCTGCCGATCACGACTTCGGCCCGATGAATTCGTCGAGGCGGGCCGTGGCGGCCTTGCGGTAGATGGAGACGATGTACTTCGTCGACCGGGTCCACGGGATCTCGAGGTGATCGAGTGCCGCCGTGAACAGGCCGATGATGTCTTCCGACCTGTTCGAGAAGTGGTAGCGGACGCTCATGACCCCACGATCATTGGCGACGACGCGGCAGCCGTCGCTGTGGATCAGGCCCCGGACGAACTCTTCGGTCTCCTCGTAGACGATGGCTTCCTGCCATGGTTCGAGCCGGATCGGCCTGTTGTGCTTTCGGCCGGGGCCGTGCTGGGGGAAGAGACAGGGCCAGTGCTTGGAAAAGTGCGAGACATCTAGGCAGCGTTCTTGACGCCACACGACTGCGGCGCGTTGCTTGGGCATCAAGGCGTCGATCGCTTCACGGCAGCGGGCGATGATCGCGGGGTATTGGGTATCGCACGTGACACGAAGACGCCAGACTCGGCGTTGCCGTGAGATGTAACCGTCGCCGAGGTAGAGCCCGAGCAAGTATGAATACGGTGCGGCGGGAACTGTGGCGAAGTCGTGGGCGATTCCGCAGCCCGGTGAGCCAGTCGGGTACCTAGGAAGGACTTGCGGCCGGCGCCGCAAGTCGCGCACGGTGGTTCGAGGTATGCCCGTCTCTCTCGAGACAGCGCAGTCGTTCATGCCCGTGGCGATGAGTCGCCGGACCTCGTTGAACTCCTCCAAGGACCTCACGTGTTCCCCCCGCCGTCCCGATGTCTCCAAACTAGAGACGGCCGCCGACAAATTCGGTGGGTGATTCACGCGGTAGGATCGGCACGCTGCGGGCGTGATGTAACTGGCAGGCATGCGGGCTTTAGGTGCCCGTGCTCGAGAGAGCGTGAGGGTTCGAGTCCCTCCGCCCGCACTCAACGGCTTTCTGAAGTCACCTCTCTTGGGTGCGCTCAGTTCTGGGCGATCAGTTCCCCGGCGTGTTCGAGCAGGCTCACCGCGGCGGCGTGCAGGTAATCGCCGGTCGCCTTGTCGGCCTGTCCGGCGCAGGCGCGGGCGTGGGTGCCCTCCAGAACGATGCCGAGCTTGTAGGCGGCGAGGACCTCGAACCACGGCAGGGCGGTGAGGTCGCGACCACTGACGTCCTGGTACCTCGCGACGAGTTCGTCGCGGGTCGGGAATCCCGACGAGGGCTCGATGGTGAGGATGGCGGCGGCGCGATCATCGACGGGCCAGGTGGTGAGCAGCCAGCCCAGGTCGAGTAGCGGGTCGCCGACCGTGGACATCTCCCAGTCGACGACGGCAGCCAGCTCGGGACCCGACGGTGAGAAGAGCACGTTGGCGAGGTGGAAGTCGCCGTGCACGAGCCCGGGCTGCCAGGTCGACGGTCGGTTGCGGTCCAGCCATTGAGCGACCGCGTCGACACCGGAGAGTTCTGAACCGGTGTAGCCGGGAAGCTCGCGATAGCTCTCCAGTTGCGATTGCCAACGCGCGGACTGCCTTTCGAGATAGCCTTCCCGGCGCCCGAGGTCCCCGATGCCTGCGGCGTCGACGTCGACCTGGGACATCGCCGCGGCAGCGTCCACCATGGCCAAGCCCATCTGATGCCGGATCGCCGGATCGTCACGGTGTGGCGCCGGTAGCCCGCTGGCGGGATTGAATCCGTCGATGGGTTCCATCAGGTAGAACGCGCAACCGAGTACGTCGACGTCGCCGCACGCGGCGATCAAACCCGGGTGGGGAACTGGCGAACCACGAAGCGCGGCAAGCACGCGGGCCTCTCGGCGCATCGTCTCGTCGCTCTTGGCGCGCTTGTGGATTGGCGGCCGCCGCAGCACGTAGTCGCCCCCGCCGCGGCGAAACCTCAGCAGGATGTTCTGCGTTCCACCGGTGAGTCGCTCGACATCAGTGATCGGACCAGAGGAAAGCCCCTGCTGGTCCATCCAGGTGGCGAGGCGGTCAAGATCGACTCCCGTCTCAGTGGTCGTATCGGTCATTGAGTCAGCAGGGCGGGGTCGTCGTTGCCGACGGCGTGTTCGAGCAGTTCGGCGTAGCGGGCACGGGCTTCGGCGCGGCGGGTGGGCAGGTGTGCGGTGGGGAACAGGCCCGGCGCAGGAACGCGGTCGCGGAGGAGTTCGCGGGCGAGGGTGATCTTGTGCACCTCGGTCGGACCGTCAGCCAGCCCCATGACCTCTGAGCCGAGCAGCATTGCTGCAAGCGGCATCTCGGTGGACACACCCAGTGCGCCGTGCAGATGCAGCGCGCGCTGCGCCACGTCGTGCAGCACCTTCGGCATGGCGATCTTGACCGCAGCGATGTCCTTGCGCACGACGCGGTAGTCCTGATGCTTGTCGATGAGCCAAGCGGTGCGCAGCACCAGAAGGCGGAACTGCTCCATTTCGATCCAGCTGTCGGCGATCTTCTCTTGCGTCATCTGGAAGGTGGCCAAGGTGCCGGCCCTGGTCTGGCGGGAGACCGCACGCTCACACATCATGTCGAACGCCTGCCGAACCAGCGCGATCGTGCGCATCGCGTGGTGGATTCGGCCGCCGCCCAGTCGAGTCTGCGCGATGGCGAAGGCCGCGCCCTCGTCGCCAAGCAGGTTCTCGGCAGGCACCCGCATGTTGTCGAACCGTAGATACGAGTGCGAACCGTGTTTCTCGCCCTCGATGTGCACGTTGCGCACGAACTCCAGTCCCGGCGTGCCGGCGGGTACCAGGAACATCGACATTCCTTGATGCGCAGCGACTTCGGTATTGCTCACGACCATCACGATGAAGAACGCCGCTGATGATGCGTTGGAGGCGAACCACTTCTCGCCATTGATTACCCACTCGTCGCCGTCGCGGGTGGCGTGGGTGCGGAAGAGCGTCGGGTCGGCACCGGCGTGCGGCTCGGTCATCGCGTAGCAGGAGGAGATCTCGCCCGCCAGCAGCGGGCGCAGGAACCGTCCCTTCTGTGCTGGGGTGCCGAAGTGCGCGAGGATTTCGGCATTGCCCGAGTCAGGTGCTTGGCAGCCGAAGATCGTTGGTGCCCAACGGGAACGGCCGAGGATTTCGTTCATCAAAGCCAGCTTCAACTGACCGTAGCCCGGTCCGCCGAGTTCGGGGCCGAGGTGGCACGCCCACAGGCCGCGGTCCTTAACCTGTTGCTGTAGCGGTCGTACCAGCGACGCCGCCAACTGATCGCTCTTGTCCGCGGTGTCGCCGAGTACGTGGTCCAACGGTTCGACTTCGTCGCGGACGAACGTGTCGATCCAGTCCAGTTCGCGTTGAAAGTCCGGGTCGGTCTCAAAGTCCCATGCCACTGTGCGCTCCCGTCACGTGTAATGCGGTCAACTTGTGATTTAATGTGATCGCATCAATCAAGCTAGCATGGAACGGTGGGTCGTGAAAACGTCGGTGGCCGGGCAGGACACGCGGGGCCGGTTGATCACCGCGGCTGAACGCCTATTCGCGGAGCGGGGGGTCGACGCGGTCTCGCTCAACGAGATCAACCGCGCCGCGGGGCAACGCAACGCCAGCGCCCTGCAGTACCACTTCGGGGACCGCGCGGGCCTGCTGAAGGCCGTCATCGACAAGCACGGGCCCGACGTCGATGCGCGCCGTGACGTGTTGCTTCAGCAGTATAGGGATGCCGGGCAAGCCGACCTGCGTGCACTGGCAGTCGCACTGGTCCTACCCGTCGCGGCGAAGCTGTCGGACCCCGACGGTGGCCGCGAGTACCTGAGGATCTTTGCCGAACTGGTCAATCGACCGGACCCGCAGTTCGACGTTCTGATGAACGAAGCCATCGGTACCGGCATCCTGACCTGGCGCGAATGCGTCGAGCCGCTGCTCACCCGGGAATCCACCGAGATCTTCCACACTCGGTTCACGGCGATTCGCTTCACGCATGTCGAACTCGCGGCCCGCGCGGCCGGGCGGCCCCGCGCCGATGACCGGTTGTTCGTCAGCAGGCTGATCGACCTGGTCGCAGCAGTTCTGGCGACTCCGGTGTCCGAACAGACGACCGAACTACTGCGCCAACGCAACTCGCGCCGGCGAACCCCGGCGCCTCGCTAGTCGCCTGCCATCTCGAGCACTACCCGGAACCGAGCCTGACCCGACATCATCCGTTCGTAGGCCTTCGGCGCGTCCTCGAATGGCAGCTTCTCGATCATCGCGGCGACGCCGTTCGCGGCGCTGAACGCCAGGCTGTCCTCGTTCTGGATGGGGGTTCCTGTCAGGCTCCCCACGATCGAACGACCGCCAAAGATCAGATCGGACGTCGAGACCTCGATGGGATCGGGAGCAGCACCGACGACCACCAGTTGACCGTGTGGCCGCAGACCGGCCAGCAGTGGCGACATCGACGCCCCGCTGGCGGCGGTTGCGATGATGGCGGCGGCACCGCCGAGTTCGGTCAATGCAGCGCCGGGATCGGTTGCCGCGCTGTCGATGTAGTGGTGTGCGCCAAGCTGTTCGGCGAGTGCACGCTTGTCTTCGCCGCGGGCGATTGCCGCGACCCGGTACCCGAGCTTGTTCGCGTACTGCACTCCGAGGTGGCCCAGCCCGCCGATGCCCTGGATGGCGACGAGCGCGCCGGGAGGGGCGTCGATGCTCCGAAGCGCGTTGAACGTGGTGATGCCTGCACACAGCAGCGGGCTGGCGTCCAGCGACGACATCTCTGCCGGGATCCCGACCAGACCGGTGGCCCTGGCGTAGACGACTTCGGCGTAGCCGCCGTCCTCGGTCGTACCCGGCTGCGGCTGGTTGGTGCAGTTGACGAAATCACCACGGCCACACCACTCGCAGACACCGCAGTGTCCGCCGAGGAAGCCGACTCCGACCCGGTCGCCGACGTTCCAGGTGGTCACGGCGTCGCCGACGGCGTCGATCGTTCCGACGATCTCGTGGCCGGGGACGACGGGCTGGCTGGGATCGGGGCGAATACCCTCGGCGCCAAGAAAGTCACTGTGGCAGACACCGCAGGTCTCGACCCGGATGCGCACGTGGTCGGCATTCGGCGCAACGACCTCGCGGTCGACCAACTCGAACTGGTGCTGTCCCGTCGCTTGCCAGGCGCGATAGGTGTCAGACATGGGTCCTCCATTCATTGAGATGAGTCGTCGCGAGCGGTCGCTCGACGACGAGCGCGATGGGCGCGGGCGTTGGCCTTGTTGCCGCACGTCGCGGTGTCGTGCCAGACCCTGCTGTTGTTCTTGGAGCGGTCGTAAAGCGCAGTGCGGCACTGAGGTTCGTGGCAGAGCTTGAGCCGCCGCAACGTGTCCTGAGCAGAAGCGGCGGCGGCTTCGATGGCGATGGCCGCGGCCAACCAGTCGGCACCCGAGCCGCGTGGTTCGAGATGGGCGCCTGCAGCGGTGACGGTGATGCCGGCGGTGCCGGTGATGACGGCGTCGGCGCGGAGATCGTCGTGGTCGCCGAGCACCGAGCGCAGGGTGTCGCGGACGGCTCGCAGGCGGGGGAGTTCGGCCTCGGTGACGAGCAGATGCGGGTCGGCCGCACCAAACGATGC
>JAOPVF010000414.1 GCA_025963195.1 Mycobacterium sp.
CCGGGCAGATCCGAGATGCGGGGGAGGCGTCCCTCCTCGAGGAGCTTGCTGCCGTACCTCAGGCCTTTGGCGATGGAGCCCGTCTTGGTGAGTGCACCGCCGGGGACGAATAGCGAACCGATGTTGAATGCGGCTTCTCCGGCAGCCCTGCCCGGGTGGTCGCCGGACCACTGGTCGTAGGCAATGAACTGCTTGCCCATGTTCTCCAGCACTCCTGGCAGTTTCGTTGGATCCTCCGCCACCGACAGGGCCATGTCTGCCATGCCCTTCCAGGTGTCGGCATCGGCTAGCGACACCAAACCCGACACGGTGCCGATCAGGCCATTGACCAAACCGAGCTGGAAGTCGGTGTAGAGCGTGACGCCGTCGGCAAGGGTGTTTCCGACGTCATCGCCGAAGGCGGCGATCAGGGCGGGCCGTACCCACTTCTGGAATGCATCCAGCGCCTCGCCGAGGGCCTTGGTGAGATCAGCGAGCAGTCCGACGACTCCCTTGACTTCGTTCTGGAAGTTCTCCAAGACCGTGCCGACGTCGTTGGCGACTTGGCGCAGGATGTCGTCACCCTCGCCGGTTAGGATTCCCGTGACCGTGTCCCACAGGCCGTCGAGGGAGATCCGGTCCAAGAGGCGACGGATGGCGTCCTGCGCCTTCTGCACGCCGTTGGCGAAATCGTCGGTGTTGGTCGCGATGGTCGACGCAAGTGCCGACATCCCCGACAATTGCTCACCGATTTCCCCGAGATTCTCCTGGATCCTTCCCCCCTCGGGGATGTGCTGTTGTGACAGCGCAGCTTTCAATGCCGCCATGTCGTCGTCGAATGCCGACAACCCGGTTGCGAAGTTTCGCCACTGTGCGGCGGTGAGGTGCATCAGTGACGGATTGCCCGACGGCCACGTCATAGCCGAGTTCGCGAACAGCCCAATCCCCGGCAACATGCTCAGCAACGGTTGGATCAGACTCCACTTCGCCGGCGGGGGAACGATCGCGCCACTCGGTCCCGTGGGCGCGTCCACGGCCTTCGTCTCACTGGGCTCGGCACCCACGGAGCCCATGGGGCCGCCGCCACCGATGGTCGACGCGGCGTCGGCGTTCTTGTAGTTGTAGCCCGTCGCCTCCAAGCAGCGGCCGGTGCTCTTGAAGGCGTTCGCCGCCCAGGCCAACGCATCCGCGAACTTCTGCGCATCGTCCCCGTAGGTCAACCCGAAGTTGGCCCCAGCCGAATCCCAGCCCGATGCGATTCCACTACCCAACGCCGCGCCGAGGGCACCCGACAGCGCATCCAACTGTGCGCCGATCGAACTCATCCGCTGACCCGCACGCAGCAGCACCTCCGGATCGACCTCGATCCGGCCACCCGCGGTTACTGCCCCCACATGTCCCCGTTCTTCTTGACCGCGTCCGTGTAGTTCTTCTCCGCTGCCTGGGCGATCTTCTTCAACTGCTCGAGCGATGTGTTCATCTGCTCGGCGCCCGTATCCCACTGCTCCTGCGCCTGCGCCTGCTGGTCCGACGCCTCGCCGTGCCACGTCGCCCGCAATGTGGCCATGGCCTGGTAAACGTCTGCGAGGACCTCCGTGACGTCCTCTTCGAATTTCGCCATGCGATCGATGGCCGCCAGCATCTGAGCGAAATCGACCACCAGCTCGCTCATCGCGTCCTCTTGATTGCTTGGTCGGTCGGCGGCGGTGTCGCGTCGCCGCGATCGACGGGTGTGGGTGCGACTGGCGCGGCTCCTGCCGACTGCTCACCGGAAGACGCTGCAGCACCGTCCGGTTCGCCGTCGCGCTTCTCGGGCTCGTCGGGACGATCCTCCGGTCGCTCGCGCTGATCGTCCTGTTTGGCTTCATCGGCCTTGCCCGCTTGAGCGTTCCCGCCCTCGTGAGCCTGCCCGGCCTGCTGAGCGAGCCCCATCGCCAGCTGCGCGGCCTGCTGTGCCATCCTGGCGGCGGCCTGACCGAGCTGCGAAACCGACGACATCGCCTGCTGCCCGAGATTTCCGGACTGTCCGCCCGCGCTCCCGCCGCCGGTTCCCCCACGGGGACCCAACCCCATTTCCGGGGCGCCCTGGCCACTTGGGGCACCACTGCCACCGCTGCCCGTCGACCCGCCCGAACCCTGGACCGTCGAGCCGAGCGCTTCGGCGCCGGACTCATCGGTCTTGGCGTACTCCTTGCCGGCGATCGTCAACAGCTCCGACATCCGCTGCAAGCCCTGAACGACCTGGTCGGCTCCCTCGTGCCAGCCCTCCCACGCAGGGCCGTAGGCCGACGCGGCCCCGCCCTTCCACCCGGAGCCCAGCAACTGCGTGGTGTCGTCGTTGACGCTCGCCAACCCGTCCTTCAGACGTTGTGCGGCACTCTCCAGACGTGCGGATGCGGAGTGCAACTCCGTTACGACGACTTCAACCGACTGTCCCACCGGACAGACCTCCAGCCACTAGACGGACAGCTCACAAAAGCCTATCGGCGCTCGAGGGGGGTCGGACGCACCAGTTACGCTGCCGCTCGTGCTCATTGCGATCGAAGGCGTCGACGGCGCCGGCAAGCACACCCTGACGCAGGGTCTGCGCGCGGCGTTCGAATCCGCAGGCAAGTCGGTCGCCACACTTGCCTTCCCCCGGTATGGCGCCTCCGTACACGCCGATCTGGCCGCCGAGGCGTTGCACGGTCGCCACGGCGACCTGTCGTCGTCGGTGTACGCCATGGCCGTGCTGTTCGCGTTGGACCGCGCCGGTGCGCACGCCGAGATCGCCAGCCGCAGCGCCGACCACGACGTCGTCATCCTCGACCGCTACGTCGCGTCCAACGCCGCCTACAGCGCCGCGAGGCTGCATCAGATTGTCGACGGCGAGGTCGTGGCGTGGGTACGCGAGCTGGAGTTCGAGCGGCTTGGCAACCCCGCCCCGGACTGGCAGGTGCTGCTGGCGGTGCCGACCGAACTCGCCGCGCAACGTGCGCAGCGTCGCGCCGAGGCCGACTCCGAGCGGGCTCGCGACGCCTACGAGCGCGACGACGGCCTTCAGCGCCGCACCAATGAGGCATACGCCGCATTGGCCGCCGCGCAGTGGGGTGGACGCTGGGCGGTGGCCGGGCCGGACGTCGACGCGGCCGATCTCGCGTCGACGCTGGCCCCCTGAACTGGGCTCAGCGGGCAAAACACCCGGTGTGGTATCCCGGGTTTATCGCGATTCGGTGACACCATGGACACCATGAGGCAAAGGATCCTAGTCGTCGATGACGACCCATCGCTCTCCGAGATGCTGACGATCGTGTTGCGTGGGGAAGGTTTCGACACCGCAGTCATCGGTGACGGCACCCAGGCCCTGACCGCGGTCCGCGAGCTGCGACCCGACCTGGTGCTGTTGGATCTCATGTTGCCCGGCATGAATGGCATCGACGTCTGCCGCGTGCTGCGCGCCGACTCGGGTGTGCCCATCGTGATGCTGACCGCCAAGACGGACACCGTCGACGTCGTGCTGGGGCTGGAATCGGGCGCCGACGACTACGTCATGAAGCCGTTCAAGCAGAAGGAGCTCATCGCACGAGTGCGGGCACGACTGCGTCGCAACGACGACGGCCCCGCCGAGATGCTCTCGATCGCCGACATCGACATCGACGTGCCCGCCCACAAGGTCACCCGGATGGACGAGCAGATTTCGCTGACGCCGCTGGAGTTCGACCTGCTGGTGGCGTTGGCGCGCAAACCGCGGCAGGTGTTTACTCGGGATGTGCTGCTCGAACAGGTCTGGGGATACCGACACCCAGCCGACACCCGTTTGGTGAACGTGCACGTCCAGCGGCTGCGGGCCAAGGTTGAGAAGGATCCGGAGAACCCGCAGGTGGTGCTCACCGTTCGAGGAGTGGGATACAAGGCCGGACCTCCGTGAGATTGACCGCTCGGCGGTCGTCGTGATCTGGAGCTCGAGACGGCGCATCCGCAGCCGCTCAGCGCCGATGCTGCGCGGGCTGGGAGCGTTGGGTCGAGCGCTGGGCTTCGCATGGCGTCGATCACTGCAACTGCGCGTCGTGACGTTGACCCTCGGGCTGTCCATGGCCGTGATCCTCGTCCTGGGCTTCGTGCTGACGAGTCAGATCACCGACCGCACCCTCGAGGTCAAGGTCCGTGCGGCGACCGAGGAGATCGAGCGGGCCCGCAACACGGTGAGCGGGATCGTCGGCGGTGAGGAGACCCGCTCGCTGGACAGCAGCCTGCAGTTGGCCCGCAACACCCTGATCGACCGCAAGGCGGATTCCGGCGCCGGGCTGGCCGGCGCGTTCGACGCCGTGCTGGTGGTTCCTGGCGACGGGCCGCGGGCGGCCACGGCGGCAGGCCCCGTCGACCAGATCCCCAACACCTTGCGTGACTTCGTCAAGGCCGGGCAGGTCAGTTATCAGTACGCGACGGTGCGCGCCGACGGCTTCTCCGGGCCCGCGCTGATCGTCGGCAGCCCCACCTCGTCGTCGGTGACCAATCTCGAGCTGTACCTGATCTTCCCGCTGCACAACGAGCAGAGCACCATCGCGCTGATGCGCGGCACCATCCTCACCGGCGGCCTGGTCCTGCTCGGTCTGCTGGCCGCCATCGCCCTGTTGGTCGCACGCCAGATCGTGCTCCCCGTGCGGTCGGCGTCGCGGATCGCCGAGCGGTTCGCCGAAGGTCACCTGACCGAGCGGATGCCGGTCCGCGGTGAGGACGACATGGCGCGCCTCGCGGTGTCGTTCAACGACATGGCGGAGAGCTTGTCGCGGCAGATCACCCAACTCGAGGAGTTCGGAAACCTGCAGCGCCGCTTCACTTCCGACGTCAGCCATGAGCTGCGCACCCCGTTGACGACGGTCCGGATGGCCGCCGATCTGATCTATGACCACAGCGAGGATCTCGAGCCCGCACTGCGGCGGTCCACCGAGTTGATGGTCAGCGAATTGGACCGGTTCGAGACGCTGCTCAACGACCTGCTGGAGATCTCCCGCCACGACGCAGGCGTCGCCGAGCTGTCGGTCGAGTCGGAGGACCTGCGGACCGTGGTGGAGAGTGCACTCGACAACGTCGGCCATCTCGCCAACGACGCCGCAGTGGACCTGATCGTCGACATGCCTGCGACCGAGGTGATCGCCGAGGTCGATCAGCGCCGCGTGGAAC
>JAOPVF010000417.1 GCA_025963195.1 Mycobacterium sp.
GGATGACGGCGCTGGCGGCGGACGGCACCATCGTCGTCGCCAATAGTTATGGCATCGGCTACATCCCGGACGGGGTGAATCTGCCGGAGCAGGTGAAGGTGGCCTCGGCCGATGAGTCCATCTCGCCAGCCGATCGTGGTCGGTGGGCGACCTATCCGCTGTTGACGTTGCAGGGTTGGGCCCAGCATCACGCCGTGGGTCTGCGGCAGGTCATCGCCACCGAGGCGCAGTTCAAGGGATTCGATGCGGGCGCAGCTCGGATTACCTTGCGGCCCGACGACATTCCCGAGAGCGGACAGATGCAGGGTCGGTCCCGGTTGGAGGTGATCGCGCCCGCGGCCGCGGCCACGTTGGCGGCGGTCAGTGATTCCCGGCTGACCGAGCTGTTGCCGGTAGCCCAGACCGACGTGAACCCTCCCGCCGACGAGACCTTCAACAAGTGGTTCGACGTGATGAAGCCGATGATGAGCGAATCTCCCGACCGCGGGCTAGCTCATCTGCGAGCGTTCGTCGACTACGCCGACCATGCGCAGGAGAAGCACCTCTTCATGGCGCACAACGCCGTTGATGCCACCGCCCAACGCGCGGCCATCGCAGACTGGGTCTATTGGCAGCACCTCAGTGTGCTCATGTCGGATGCGTTGGTCGGGCTGCAGCCGGCGTGAGATTCCGCCAGCGCAACGAGCTCTAGAAGACCGCGAAGCACATCGCGATGTAGTGACAGATCGCGGCCACCGCGGTGCAGGCGTGGAAGAACTCGTGGTGTCCGAACGTCGTCGGCCACGGATTCGGCCACTTCAGTCCGTAGAGCACGCCACCGATGCTGTACAGCGCGCCGCCCACGATCAGCAGCACCAACGCCGCCACCCCCGCGCCATGCATGATCGGCACGATGAAGAACGCGGCGACCCAGCCCAGCAGCAGATAGAGCGGCACGCCGACCCAGGCCGGCGCCGACGGCCAGAACATCTTGAGGAACACGCCCGCGATCGCCCCGCCCCAGACGATCCAGAACAGCACCATGCCCTGCCCGGACGGCAGCGCCAGCAGAGCGAACGGCGTGTAGCTGCCCGCGATGAACACGAAGATCATCGAGTGGTCGAGGCGCTTCATCCACTTGCGCGCCGTCGGCGACGTCCACGTCACCCGGTGATAGGTCGCGCTGACGGCGAACATCGCCACGATCGTGAACGTGTAGAGCAGTGTGGCCAGGCCGGCGCGGATGCCCTCGAGCGCCCACGACACCGACACCAACGACGCACCGGCGATGACCGCAACGATGGCCGCGAAGAGGTGAATCCAGCCGCGGGCGCGCGGCTTGCCGAGGAATTGGGCGACCCCGTCGGCCAACGCCTCCGGCAGGTCTTCGGCCTCTCCGTGAGCCGAACCCGGCCGGTCG
This sequence comes from Mycobacterium sp., assembly GCA_025963195.1. Classification (GTDB taxonomy): domain Bacteria; phylum Actinomycetota; class Actinomycetes; order Mycobacteriales; family Mycobacteriaceae; genus Mycobacterium. Next base: position 1,400 of record JAOPVF010000417.1, read on the forward strand.
GAGTCCTGGGTGTCGATCGACCCGGTCATGTCACCTCTTCTGACTGGCATGGGCATACCCGTTCTCCACAGTAGTCTGGATCTTCGTGGACCTCATTCCCCCGCGCCTCAAGGAACCGGCCTACCGGGTCTACGAGATGCGGCTCCGCCAGGAGTTGGCGCGCTCCCGAACAGACCTACCTCGACATGTCGCGGTTCTGTGTGACGGGAACCGGCGGTGGGCCCGTGATGAGGGTCACGACGACGTCAGCTACGGCTACAGGGTCGGGGCCGACAAGATCGCCGAGATGCTGCGGTGGTGCCAAGAAGCCGGCGTCGAATTGGCGACGGTGTACCTGCTGTCCACCGAGAACCTGCAACGGGATCCGGCCGAGCTGGCCTCGCTCATCGAGATCATCACCGGCGTCGTCGAGGAGATCTGCGCACCCGCCAACCGCTGGAGCGTGCGCACCGTCGGCGACCTCGAACTGCTCGGCGAGGAGCCGGCCCGCCGGTTGCGCGAAGCCGTCGACAGCACGACGAACAACGGCGGCTTCCACGTCAACGTCGCCGTCGGTTACGGCGGACGCCAGGAGATCGCCGATGCCGTCCGCGCGCTGCTCGGCAAGGAACTCGCCAATGGTGCGACCGCCGAGCAACTCGTCGAGTCGGTCACCGTCGAGGCCATCTCCGAGAACCTCTATACCTCGGGCCAACCCGACCCCGACCTGGTGATCAGGACGTCGGGGGAGCAGCGGCTGTCGGGATTCCTGTTGTGGCAGAGCGCCTATTCGGAGATGTGGTTCACCGAGGCGCACTGGCCGGCCTTCCGGCGAGTCGACTTCCTCCGCGCCCTGCGCGATTACACGCGTCGGCACCGGCGTTACGGCATGTAAGCAGCGCAGGCAACATGTCAGACTGGTGGCATGGCTGCGATGTCCGCAGTGGTTTTCGGTCTGAGCTGGTGGCTCGGGCTGTATCTGCTGGCGCGCGATCCGCGTAAACCCGTCCTGGTGCTGGCCGCGACCGGCCTGATGAGCTTCGCCGTCGTCGTCGCCCTCGACGCCGTCCGCGTGACCGGCGGCCCGCACTCCGAGCTGCTGAGCCGCATCGAGGTGTACATCGTCGTCATACCGGGCATCGCCTGGTTCGCCGTGCTGCTTGAGCTCTCCCGGTCCGCCGACACCTGGCGCAGCCGCGTCGGCGAACTGGGCGCGATCGCCGTCGTCGCAGCACTCGCCCTGACCGGCGCGACGCTGGCGGGAGGCGTGAACGGGCCTCTGCGCCTTGGACATTGGGTGATGTTCGGGGTCACCTCGGTTTCGACGCTCGGGGCTATGGTCGTCGCGGTACGACGCCAGAGCCGACCGCGGCGGGTGCGCCGCGTTGCCGTCGTCGCGACGCTGTTCTTCGCGCTCGGCAATGCGATCATCGTCATACCGCTCGGGTTGGTCCCGAGCTGGCTGGCGCTGGCGGGCACGGGTTTCGACCTGTTGCTCTTCGGGTTGGCCGTCGCGCTGTGGGACGCCTTCGACGAGGGGCAGGCGCTGCGTGCCGACATGCGCCGGTCGTTCGTGGGAAGCGTCGTCGTCGCCGCGCTCTTCGGCGGCCAGGCCCTGATAGGCATGGCGGTCACCGACGAACACACCGCGCTGACCGTGCTGCTGTTCACCAGCCTCGCGATCGCCCTGTCGATCAACGTGCTGGCCGACCCGCTGGCCGGAGTGCTCGACCGGCTGGCGTTCTCCCGCTCACCCGACCTGCGCGCCGACCGTGCCACGTTGCGTCGCACCGAATCTTCGCTGCCGCTGCGTTCGCAAAGCCCGCTGGACGGCATCGACGACGACACCTTCGTCCGCCTGACGAGGCGCGCGCTCGGCCACTACGGCGACCTGTCCAAGCTCGTCGCGAGCCCGCTGACCGCCCTGCCCGTCATCGATGATCGGCTGGCC
>JAOPVF010000468.1 GCA_025963195.1 Mycobacterium sp.
GCAACCATTCTCGTTGACTGCGGTAGTGCTGTCAACACTATGCGGCAGGTCAACCCGAGTACCCAAGCCTACGGCTGATCTGCAGCGCCGCGTCGATCGTCCGCCGAGCCACCGCCTCGAAGCCATCGGGTTTTAACCGGTACGACGGTCCCGAAACGCTCTGCGCGGCAACGATTTCGCCGGCGCTGTCGCGGATGGGCCCCGACACCGCGTTGAGACCGATCTCCAGTTCTTCGTTGACCGCGGCCCAGCCCTTGGCCCTGACGGTGGCGAGTTCTGCCTCGAGCGCGACCAGCGTGACGATCGTGTTGGGCGTGAACGACTCAAGCCGTTCACCGAGACGCGAACGCAGGTCTGCTGCCGTCAGCTCGGACAGCAGAACTTTTCCGCTCGAGGTGGTGTGGGCCGCACAGCTCTGCCCCACCCAGGTGCGCAATGCAACTCCCGCCGAGCCGATGGCTTCGACGACGTTGATGATTCGGTCACCGTCGAGGATTGCGATGTTCGTGGTCTCACCGGTCTCCGCCGCGAGCGCGTCCAACGTGCCCTGGCCCTGTCTGGTCAAATCCATGGGAGCGCTTGTCGATCCGGCCAACCGCACGATCGAGAAGCCGAGTCGGTACTTGCCTCGCTCGGAGAGCTGTTCGACATACCCGCGGGACTCCAGAACGGCGATCAACCGCGACACGGTGGACTTGTGCACACCGAGTTCGGTGGCGATTTCGGTGACCCCTGCCGCTCCGAGCTTGGCCAGGATCTCCATCACCATCAGCGCACGGTCCACCGACTGCACGGCAGCGACGCCGCGGGCCCCGTTCGATTCTTCTGTCATGATCACCCCAACTCTGTCACGTCAGCATCCCAGCGTTCACCGCCGCCATGTGCCGTACCCTGCGCTGCACCGCGGTGATCTCACGCACGCCGTCGTTGAGCAGGCTGCGATTCAGAGGCGACAACTCCGACATCGTGACGATGTCACCCGGGGTGCATCCCGCAGCGATCTGGTCGATCTGATGAGCCATCCGTAGGCCCTGCAACAACGCGAACACCTCCCCGAGGGTGTTGGCGTCCGCTTGGGAGAGAACCCCGTTGCCCGCGGCCGCCTCGAGCCGCGCCGGAGTGGATGCCGAGACGACCCCGACGGTCAGCCCGCCCCACCGTGCGAGGTTGACGATCGGCGTCAGCGCGTGGCCCTTCAGGTCGAACGTGCCCCCGCGCCGCGACACCACGTCGCGAAGCGAGCGGGTCCGCACCTTGCCCGACAGCGCGTCGAGCAGCTGGAGCCGCAACGCATTCGGATGATCGGACGGCATGCAGCGATATGCCGAAGGCACCGTGTGCAGCGCCGTGTCGCCCCACACCACGCGACCGTCCAGCAACAGCGATGACATGATCAGGCCACGGTTCTTCAGCGGATCGTCGAGCCAGCCGGTCGCCGCCCTCGCCCACTCGGAATTGGACCGTGCGAACAATGGCTTTGACGCCAACGCACCGTTGGTGTCCGAAGGCAGACCGCAGGCATCCAGGGTGCTGTGCACCCGCGCAGCGATCCGCATGAAGCGCCCCTTCTCGGGCTCGAGGTCGTCGGCCCACGAAAGCGCGCTGTCGACGTCGGATGACGGCATCGCCTCGCGTCGGGCGACGCTGCCAAGCGTCAGCCACGCGAACTGTGGGCGCCACTTGCTCTCCGGATGCGACAGTTCGAGCTCGAGGGCCCGGCGCACCACGCTGTCGATCACGACCGAGAGAATGCCGCTGCACCCGGAGGCGTCGGTGCCGCTGCGGTACAGGTCGACGGTCAGATCGGCGATGCCCGCGGCGGCCGCCTGTAGCTCGACGGGGTTGGCCGCCAGGGCAATCGAGCGGCGCAACAGGAAACTCTGCCGCGTCGAGGTAGCGACGAGGTCGGCGTCTTCGAGCACGCCGAGGACCTGGCCGTGCTGGGTCAGCACCGGCATGTGCCGCATGCCGCTCTCGAGCATGTCCATCAGAACGGTCGCCGCGACCCGATCGGCGGTGACGGTGCGGGCGGGCACGCTCATCACCTGCCCGATGTGCGCGTCGACGCCGATACCCGCCGCGACCACCCTGGTCCGCAAGTCACGATCGGTGAAGATGCCGAGATCGCCGTTGGGCATCGAGATCAGCACGTAGGAGCTGCGCTGCTCGGTCATGTGCCGCACGGCGTCACGGACCGTCGTGTCGGCCGTGGTGAAGACGGGCTCGGCGTGCACCAGATCCCCGACCGGGCGCAGCGACGGCCGTTGGGCGGCAACCCGATTGCCTGCGATGGTCTTCCACGCCGACGACGCCAGGAACGAGAGCCCAGAGGGTTTGGCGAACTCGGCACGCACCAGATTCCCCGGCAGTCGTACGACGGTGCTCGGTTCGGTGGCCCGTGCGACGAACTGCACGCTGCCGCCGGTCAGCAAGGGAAAGAACCCGAAGATCCCACCGGGCGGCACCGTATCGAAGGGCTCGTCACCTCCTGCTGCGGCCGTGAGCAACACCACCTGCCCGGTGTGCAACATCCAGATCTCGTCCGGAGCCTGCGCCGAATAGTCCACGATCACGGCGCCTGCGTCGTACCGAATGACCGACGACGCCCCCGCCAGTTCGGCGAGGGCGTCGGGGGTCATCGACTGGAACGGAGCATGATCGCCCAGATAGGACGCCAGCTCCTCGTCGGTCAACACCGAATCGTCAGATACCCCGGACGAGGTCTGCACACTTCTCCGCCATCGTCATCACCGTGATGTTCGGGTTCACGGCAGGCAGTTTGGGCATCGCCGACGCATCGACGACCCGCAACCCGACGACGCCCTTGACGCGCAGTTCGGGGTCCAGCACGGCCATCGGATCGTCCACCGCGCCCATCCTAGCGGTGCCCGCCGGGTGATAGACCGTGTTGTGCGTGCGATGGATGTACTCGAGCAGGTCGGCATCGCTGGTGCGGTCGGGGCCTGGCGCGAGCTCGCGCCCGATCCAGCTGCGCAGCGGCTCCTGTTCGGCGATCTTGCGCGCCAACTTGATTCCCGCAAGCATCACCCGCTCGTCATGCCCCTCCGAATCGGTGAAGTACCTCGGATCCACCCGTGCACGGTCCCGGAAGTCGCGTGAGCGCAGCCGGACGGTGCCGCGAGACCGGCCCTGGGTGACGTTGGGGGTCAGACAGAAGCCGTTGTCCGTGGTCGGGTAGCCCCAGCGCAACGTGTTCATGTCGAAGGGCACGCTGCCGTAGTGCATCATCAGGTCCGGTTGCTCCAGGCCGTCCTCCGTGGTGGTGAACAGCCCGATCTCCCACCACTGGCTCGACGTGGTGACCATCGGCCGGGAGGCCTCCCAGAACACCAGGCCCTCGACGTGGTCGTCGAGGTTGGAACCGACCCCTGGCGAGTCCACGCGAACCGGTATCCGGAAGTCCCGCAGGTGATCCGCCGGTCCGATGCCCGACAGCATCAACAGCTTCGGGGTGTCGATGGCGCCTGCGGTGACGATCACTTCGCGACGCGCGGACACGGTGTCGTATCCAGTCAGGTCGGGTCGTTGATACCGGACGCCGGTCGCAACCAGCGCGTCATCGATCAGGATCTCGCTGACCCAGCATTTGGTTCGGACCTCGAGGTTCTTGCGCTGCCCCAGAATCGGGTGCAGGTAGGCGTGCGAGGTCGACATCCGGGTGCCGTCCTCGGCCGCGTTGATCTGGAACCACCCCGCACCATTGCACACGGTATCGCCGCGGTTGAACGCGACGGTGGGCAGGCCCACCTTGGCGGCGGCCTCCAGCACCGCCTGGCCACACGGATCGTTCGGCGGCACGTCGCGCAGCCGGACCGGTCCGTCGTGCCCGTGCTCTTCGCCAGGGGCGTCATTGTTCTCCAGCCGAGTGACGTATGGCAGCACGCCCTTTGCGCCCCACCCAGTTGCGCCCATCGCCTCCCATTCGTCGAGGCCCTCGGCAGGCGGCCAGAACGCGATACAGGAGTTGTGCGATGAACACCCGCCCAGCACCTTGGCGCGGGCGTGCCGCAGGAAGCTGTTCCCCTTCTCCTGCGGTTCCACCGGATAGTCCCAGTCGTAGCCGGAGTCGAGCAGGTGCATCCACTCGGACAGCTCGAGGATGTTGCGGTCACCGACGTCCGACGGGCCCGCTTCCACGAGGCACACCGTCACCGACGGGTCCTCGCTGAGCCGGGCGGCGAGAACGCATCCGGCGGTACCGCCGCCTGCGATCACGTAGTCGAAGACGTTGTCCGGCATGGGGTTCACTCCGCCGTGGTCGCAGCGTGCGAAGCCAGCGTGCCGATGTGATGCCGGCCCTTCACTCCGTACCAGATCAGACCGAACCCGAGGATCACGCCGATGTAGATGAACGCGCCCCAGGCGTTGTACCAGCCCTCCCCGTAGACGGCCTCGCGCGGCCACGCCAGGTTCAGCGCCATGCCGACACCCCAGACCACCGCGACGATGTTGACCAGCATCCCCCACTTGCCCATGGTGAAGTAGCCGCCCTCCTCGAGATCCTTTGGCGGCCACTCGCCTTGGAAACGCTTCTTCAGCATCGGGCCGGTCACCATCAGGTAGGCCATGTAGATCATGATGATCGCGATCGAGGTCAGCACGGTGAAGATCTTCGGCTGCCCTACGTTGATCACCAGGATCAGGAGTGCTATTCCGCCGATGACGATCGCGGGGATGATCGGAGTCTGCGTCTTGGGATTCACCCTGGCGAGCTTCTCGCCGAACGGCAGCGCGTTGTCACGTGCCATGGCGAACATCAGCCGGATCGCCGCGGTGTGCACCGCGAGCGAGCACACCGTGACCGCGATGACGATGCAGACGATGAACACCTTGCCCAGTGGGCCCCACATCACCTGCTCGACGATGT
>JAOPVF010000478.1 GCA_025963195.1 Mycobacterium sp.
GGGGCGAGCTTCGGCGCGAAGCCACTCACCCGCGATTACGCGGACTCGCTGCGCGCGGCGGGACTCCACGTCGTGAGCAACTACCAGTTCGGCAAACCGGGCGGAGCGGTGCCGTCGGACTTCTCCCGCGGTTTCGCCGGTGGGGTCGCCGACGTCCGCACGGCGATGCGGCTACACGCCGAGGCCGGGGGACCGGACACCGCGCCGATGATCTTCAGCGTCGACGACGACGTCGACCTCGCCACGTGGAATACCGTTGCCGTCGAATGGTTTCGAGGAATCAACTCGGTAATCGGCGTCGAACGCCATGGGGTTGGGACGGCAAACCGCTGGGACTGGGGCATCCCCAACGAGGGCACCCCCATGCTCGAGGGCCGCTACGGGGAGCTGTCCTTCCGCTTCCTGCAGGGCAACTGCGTGCTGTCGTACTTCGACGCGGCGGGGTACAGGCAACAAGCGAGGACCGTGAAACGCCCAGAGGACAACTGGCGCGATGGCGCGAACGTCGTCGACTACGCCTCCGGCTGAGACATTCCCCGGCTCTACGGCGGGTACATCTCGCCGCTCAGCCGGCTCAACGAGGCGGACGGCATGCACTTCTTCGTCAGTCAGTGGGCCGAGGGCAACGTTCCGTACAAGGCGTTCCTCGTGCAGGACACGCTCTGGCGACTGCAGATCTCGAGGTGGCGCGGCCGACGCGCGAGACCTCTCGCACAGCCGAAGTCATCGATCTGATCGCCACCAGCGCTGCGGCGTCAGCGGTATCGGACGAGTCCCGAGCCAAGGTCGGCACTCGGTCGCGGACATCCTCGAAGACCGCTGAACGCCGGACCAACGGCAAGCCCGCGACGACGCGCGCGCCGTCGCGGCGCGGCAAGTAGGCCTAGAGCACCGATATCGCGAAGAGTTCGTCGACCAGCAGTGCGAGTAGCTCCGAGCAGCCGCTGTCGACCTTTACGGTCGCCAGATCATCGCCGCGGGTGGGTCCACGGTTGACGATCGCGACGGGCTTGCCCTTGGCCGCGGCGTGCCTGACGAACCGCAGGCCCGAGAACACGGTCAGCGACGAGCCGGCGACCAGCAGGGCATCCGCGGCGTCGACGATCGAAATTGCCTGGGCGACACGCTCCTTCGGCACGTTCTCACCGAAGTAGACGATGTCGGGTTTGAGCATGCCCCCGCAGTGCGGGCAGTCCAGGTAACGGAAGGACGCCGTCTCGGTGACCATCGCGTCGGCGTCGGGCGCAACGGCGATGCCACCGACCTTCTCGGCCCGCTCGACGAAGCCGGGGTTGAGCGCCTCAAGCCGTTCGGCCAGCGCCGCCCGGGCCATGGCATGCCCACACGCCAGGCACACCACCCGGGCATACGTGCCGTGCAGGTCGATCACGGTCTGGCTGCCGGCCTTGCTGTGCAACAGGTCGACGTTCTGGGTGATCACGCCGGTGACGACGCCCGCGTGTTCCAGCATCGCCAGCGCGCGGTGACCGGCGTTGGGCAGCGTGGCGTCCATGTGGCGCCAGCCGACGTGGTTGCGCGCCCAGTAACGCTGTCGGAAAACCGGGTCCGAGGTGAACTGCCTGATGGTCATCGGGTTGCTCGGCGGCGAGTCCGGTCCGCGGTAATCGGGGATGCCGGAGTCCGTGGACAACCCTGCGCCGGTCAGCACGGCGACGCGCTGACCGTCCAGCAGTTTGACGAGTTCGGGGACTTCCACTCCTTCGATGGTATGCGCTCTCGCGTTATCGTCCATGCATGGACCTGACCGTGCGGAAGCTGCGCTATTTCGCGGTCGTGGCGGAGGAGCGGCACTTCACCCGGGCCGCGGCGCGCCTCTTCGTCGCGCAGCAGTCGCTGTCGCGTCAGATCCGTGATCTCGAGGATGAGATCGGTGCCGTGCTCTTCTACAGGACGACCAGGTCGGTGGAGCTGACACCGGCAGGCGAGGCATTACTTGCCAGGGTGCACTCAGCGCTTGCCAGCCTTGACGCGGGCATCGAGGAGGCGCGCAGACACGACGCGGGCGCGGTAGGACATTTGCGGATCGGATTCGGGTTGGGTGCTGCCCTTGAGTTGACCCCGTACATCGTGGAGGAGTTCTCGCGGCAGTTTCCCCACGTAGAAATCGAGATGCGTGAATTCGGGTTGCCGGATCAGAGTGCTGGGCTGTCCGATCACTGGGCTGACGTCGCGATCATCCGACCGCCACTGTCCGATCCCGACATCGTCGCGCACACTCTCTTCACTGAACCGCGGGTGCTCACGGTGTCGGTGCGCCACGCACTTGCGCAGCGAAAGACCGTGTCGGTAGCCGACATCCTCGACGTCCCGCTCGCCGTTGGACGGTCCACCGACGAGGAGTATCGACGCTTCTGGAGTCTTCAGGACTTCCGCACCGGATTGACCGAGCCGCTGCTGACGCCGACCACCAGCAACACCGAGGAGATCGAGCTGATTGCGGCCGGGCTGGCCTGTACGGTCAACCCGGCCGCAATCATGCGCTACATCCCCCACTCGGGGGTGCGTTACATCCCGATCGTCGACGTGCCAGGTTCGACGTTGGCCATCGCGTGGCGCAGGGACCGGGTGTCCCCGCTGGCCGTTGCATTCAATCGCATCGCCCAGGAAGTCCGGCTTCGTGAGGTGAAGACGGTCGAGGGAATCGAAAACCCCTTCAGCGGAGTGGAATTCACGCCTGCCGTAGTGAGCCCTCGAACTTCGCCACCCCGGCCTCGCCGCGCTTGATGCGGCCCCGCAGCACCAGCACGTGCCAGAGGACGGCCAGGACGGTCGCGCCTGCGACCACCTTCACCGCGCCGTGGAAGTCGGCGGGGATGGTCAGGATAAGCAGTGCGGTGATGATCCACACCAGTCCGACGATCATCAGAGGAACGCCCCACCGGCCTAGGTTGAATGCGCCGGGCGCGGCGGCCAACGTCGGGCGCCTGCGCATGTACGACCCGACGATGAGCAGGTAGACGAGATACGGCGCGATGGACGTCGCGCCGACCAGCGTGGTGAAGGAATCCGTCTGCAGGAAGCCGTAAACCATGAAGCCGACGCTGACCACACCACCCACGACGAGGGCGCGCATGGGGGTCTTGGTGCGCGCGTTCACCATGCGGAAGTGGCGGGAGAACGGCAACATGTCGTCGCGGCCCATCGAATACATCAATCGGGCCTGGGCAGCCTGGTTGGCGATGACGAGGGCGATCATGGAGAACGCCACCACCACGATGAACACCTTCACCACCGCGGTCGGTAGATAGAACTCGGCGATCGTCACGATCGGAGCGCTCGACGCTTGCGCCGCGCCCAGATCCGGCATGGCCACGGTGAAGCAGATCAGAGCCAACATGCCGAGCACCGCCGAGCCGATCACGCCCATGAGCACCCCGCGCGGGACGGCCTTCTGCGAGTCGACGGCCTCCTCGGTCAGGTCCGCCGAGAGTTCGAACCCGACCATCGTGTAGATGCCGAGCAGGCCGGCGAGCACGAAGTGACCGACACCCGCACCCGCCGTCCCCGTGCTGTTGGTGAGGTTGGCGACCGAGCCGCCGTCATCGCCTGTGTACAGCCCGAACGCAACCACCACGGTGACGGCCAGGAGCACGGTCCCGATGATCTCGGCGATCACCGCGGTGTTGTTGACCCTTGCCGCCAACTGGACGCCGACGATGTTGATTCCGACGGTGAACAAGAGGATGGCTACCGCCACGACGAGCAGCACACCGTCGGGCGGGGTGGTGCCCAGCGCCTCGAACAACAGCGGAGTCGCTCCCAGCAAGATGATCGCGCCACCCGTGATGCTCATGTACAACAGCCCGAAGAAGCCGGTGTACCAGCCGTAGGTTGAGCCGACCAGGCGCGCGCCCCATTGGTACGCGTAGCCCGCAAGCGGGATCTTGGTGCTCAGCTCCGCGATCAGCAGTGCCATCACGATCTGGCCCGCTGCGGCGATCGGCCACGTCCAAATCGACGCGCCGCCAAACTGATTGATGGCGAAGCCGTAGTTAAGGAAGATTCCCGTCGAAATCGAGACGATCGAGAAGGAGATCGCGAACAGTGAGAAGAAGCGCAGCGTTCGCTTGAGTTCCTGCGTGTAGCCGAAGGACGCCAGTGTCGCGTCGTGAGGGTTTTCGGGATTCGTTGGTGCTGCCGTGGAGCTGTCGGTCGGGCGGTCGATCGTCATGAGATCTCCTCGATTGGGTGCGGCGGGTTCAGTTGGGGCCGAAGTGCCTTCGCACTGCGGCAAAGGCGGGCTCGGTGCCGCGCAGTGCCCGGTCGACGACGGCATCGTCCATCGCGCAGGACATGAACCAGTTGTGCTTGGGATGCAAGTAGACGCCGGAGGCGAGAGCCGCCTCGGCGAAGCACGTCATCCGCGCGCGGTCTACATCCCCGGCGAACGTTAGGTAGGGCATGACGTCGGGTCCCGTGTAAGAGATGGTCAGCCCGCTGTCGACGGCCTGAGCGCGGATCCCCTCCCGCAGTCGTGCCCCGGCACGCTGCATCAACGACACTCCGTCGATATCACCGAGACGTCGGATCGTCGCGAGCGCTGCGGCCATCGGGGTGGCGTTCATCCAGAAAGATCCGGTGAGGAACACCGTTGACGCTGCATCGCGCAACGCCTCACGGCCGGTGACTGCGGCGAGTGGATAGCCATTCGCGATTGCCTTGCTCCACGCACTCAAATCCGCTGGCACCCCGAGTGGTTCCCAACTGCCGCCGTACGCGAGCCGGAACCCGCAACGCACGTCGTCGACGATCAGCAGCGCGTCGAGTTCGTCGCAACGTTGCCGGACGTGGCGCGCAAAATCGACGTCGACGAGTTCCTGGTCCTCGCCCTCGACATGCCGGAAGGGCGTCAGCATGACACCCGCCAGGTCACTGCCCGCAGCCTCGACGGCACGGTCGAAGTCGGCTTGGTCGTTGTACTCGAAGTACGCCATCGCGGCCCGGTCACTAGGAAGGGTCCCGGCCGAAACGGGTGAACACCAAGGTGCTGCACCGTGATAGAAACCGCGCGCCACCAGGATCACCGAACGCGACGTGTGAGCCCGGGCGATGGTCAGGCAAGCGGTGGTGGCATCAGTTCCGTTCTTGCCGAATAGAATCCACTCGGCGTCGGAAATTACGTCGACGAGGGCCTCGGCGAGATCCACCAGCACGGGACCCGGCCCGTCGAGACAATCGCCCATCTCCATCTGATCGAGTACCGCCTGCGTGACGACGGGATCGCGGTGCCCCAATACGATGGGCCCCCAACTGCACATGAGATCGACATACTCGTTTCCATCGGCGTCGGTGATGACGGCGCCCTCGCCGCTGGTGAAGAACTGCGGGTAGGCGGCAGACATGTTGCGGATCGCTTGGTGTCCGTACATTCCGCCGGGGATCACCTTGGCCGCCCGGCGGCCGAGGTCGATGCTGGCGCTCTGGACCGCAGCGACTGAGGTCACTTCCTTCTCCTTCGGTGAGTTCGGCGGACTTCGCCCCACGGCCATGATTGGCCACTGCTAGTCACGAGGGAAACACCCGTTGCGTCCACATTCACAACTGCCGGGTTGTGAATGCGGCGAAAGCGAGTCAATGCACAGCCGATACGTCGCCGAGACCGGCAAAGGGGCTCGGGGCCTGGACGCTTTGAGACAATCGAGTCGTGGACTTCCATTCCGCCTACCGGCACGGCTTCGTCCGCGTCGCCGCGTGCACGCACCACACCGCCCTCGCCGACCCTGCCGCCAACGTGGAGTCCGTGCTGCGGATGGTGCGTGACTGCCACGACGACGGGGTCGCCCTCGCGGTGTTTCCCGAGCTCACGCTGTCGGGATATTCGATCGAGGACATCCTGCTGCAGGACGGTCTGCTCGACGCCGTCGAGGTCGCGTTGGCCGACGTCGTCGCGGCGTCGGTCGAGCTGTTGCCCGTCCTCGTGGTTGGGGCACCGTTGCGTCACCGCCACCGGGTCTACAACACGGCCGTCGTGATCCACCGCGGCACCGTGCTCGGCGTGGTGCCGAAGTCCTACCTGCCGAACTACCGCGAGTTCTACGAGCGTAGGCAGATTGCGGCGGGTGACGACGCCGGCGGGACCATCCGCGTTGCGGGCGACGACGTCCCCTTCGGCCCCGACCTGCTGTTCGCCGCCACCGACCTGCCGAACTTCGTCCTGCACGTCGAGGTGTGCGAGGACATGTGGGTGCCGATCCCGCCGAGTGCCGAGGCCGCGCTGGCCGGGGCGACCGTGCTGGCCAACCTGTCCGGCAGTCCGATCACGATCGGGCGGGCCGACGACCGCAAGCTGCTTGCCCGCTCGGCGTCGTCCCGTTGCCTGGCGGCCTACGTCTACTCGGCTGCCGGTGAAGGGGAGTCGACCACCGATCTGGCCTGGGACGGCCAGACGATGATCTATGAGAACGGCGTTCTGCTCGCCGAATCCGAGCGCTTCCCCAAGGGCGAGCGGCGGTCGGTCGCCGACGTGGAC
>JAOPVF010000485.1 GCA_025963195.1 Mycobacterium sp.
CACGAGAATTCCCTCGGGTTGCACCTCACCGGGCCCTGTTGAGCCGTCGACGTTTCGGGCGCATCAGGCCGAGCCCGGACGCCGGGTTTTACGGTGTCGGCGGTTCGGCCGGTGGTCCGGCGATTGCTCGGATGATTGCGGCGACGGCCAACAGCGCACCGGTCAGCGAGGTCGAGATCAGGGGGTTGACGACGATGCACACGCCAATGCCGATGACGAGGATGACGGCAACGGTCGATAAGGTGATGAGGCGGTGCAGCTCATGCATAAGGGTAGTCGTACGCCTGCATCGAACATGTTCGCCAGTCAAGAGCGTGAACGGTAGATACCGTACATGAACTGAGACAGATTCCTCGATCATGAAAGGTTAGCCGGGGAGTCCCGGGCCACCAGGATCTCCAATGGCCTGTTCCACGATCCGAAGAATTTGATACAGCTTTCGAAGCTGTTGTTGCACTCTCCGGGTGCTGGGCTGCTCGCAGCCGGGCACTTCCTTCTTGAGTTGTTCTCGGACGTATCGGCATACTCGTGCGGCGTTTTCTAGCCATGCTTTTTGGTCGCCTATCACACCGTGAGGGCCGTCCAGGATGAGGTCGAGCATGTTGCTATTCGGAGCGCTGGGATTCGGCCGGTAAAGTGCAGAGAAGCGGTTTGTCTCAAAGTGGTCACGGCATTCATCGATGCGTTGCCGAAGCCTCGGTACCTTATGCATGTCGACCACTCCCCATTCTCGGATGGTCTGGCGGGCATCCTCGATGCTCCTCCCAACTACATCACCATCCGGGCCGGGGTCCGGATCAGGAAGGATGGAGAATTCGGAGTCGTATGGCCTGAAGACGTCGACGGTCGGCTCGAAGTCGTCGATGTAATGTTTCGCGCATACTCGCGCACCCTCGAGCAGGTCCTTTGTCTGTGGGTGTTGCATGATGGCGCGGAGCCCGCACACCTGCAACACTCCGACGGCGAACCACTCGCAGTTGCCATCTTGGAGGGACCTGAGCCCCTCGGGACGACGTGCTCGGTAGTCGAGGATCAAGCGCTTGAACGGGGGAAGCACCACGGCAACCACGGCCGGGTCGGTCATCAGCACGGAGGGCAGGACGACGATCAGCGCAAGGTAGAACACGAGCCTGACCTGCCTGATCTCATCGATCGGTCGCATCTCGGCGTGGACGCCGCGAGCAGCACACTGCCTCGCGGCCTCCAGAGCTACATCTTCGGCTCTGGGCCCGCTTCCGTACACGACCAGGAACGGACCGCTCCGGTGCAGCTTGGCGCCGCGCGCCGTGCCACCACCCGGCGAGTCGCCTGAGCTGGTCATCTTGGGAGGTTGATGTCCTCAATTGCGCGCGTCAAGCAGTTTCATGATCACGCGCGAGCGTTCAGGGTAACGCAGCAGAGTTTCATGATCACGTGCGAGCGTTCACGCATCACCCTGGCAGGACCCTTGACCATAAGGTTCCCTCATACACACGCTGTGGCCGTGGACAACCAGGCCGAGGGGTCTAAGGCGCGCCCAGCAGCTCCCGACGTCGATGTTGCGCTGCTCGCGGCAGTGGATACCCTCGCGTTTTCCGCGGTTCTCGCATTAAACGAGGCCCATGGAATGCTTGTCAAAGCAGGTGTTGCGACCAGGTCGCCGCCCTCGGACCAGTGGTATCGCCTCATCGAGCAACTCACTGCGCCCCGCCGGTTGGCAGGTGAAGGAGTAATGCCCCCCCGCGCCGGGAGGGATGCCGTTGACCTTAAGCAGCGGGAACGTCGCCTCTGCGTCGGTGCGGCGGCGTTCCTCGCCGCCGAGGCCCACCATCTCGAGGACCACTGTGCCGCTCTATCCGACGACGCCGGGCAAACAGCCGTCCGGGACCGCCTCGGCGATATCGCAGACCAGGTCAGAGCCGCAGCCGACGCACTGCTCAAACATGCCGAGCACCTCAACGAGCTCATACCGAGCTACCCGGGCCGGCCGCGCACCAGTTCTACCCGATCGCCGCTCATGTCCCGTTCGCGGCCTGAACCGGGCGCCCGAGGGTCGTCATGGCCGACATCGACGCGCACCCCAACCAACGTGGGAAGTCGCGGGCGATCTGCTAGCCCATGGTTTTTAACCGCTGCCCTTAGCGTCGTCTACGGGGGACTCGGGCACTTCATCACCGCCTTTTCGCACCAAACGCTCGTTATTGTCTTTCTCTTTGCCGTTGGTCCGGGCGTTGTTGTGCTCAGGTGGCACTCCCAGGCGCGACACCCTCACCACTTCATAAATTTCTTGCGAACCCCGCGGAGGGGTGCGGAATGGTCTGATGAAATCACGCGCCAAAGCGATCTCCTTGATGCTCGCGCCACTGCGCTTCGTGATCTGCTACGACGCATCCACCTTGTCACCGGCGACGTTGCCGCGGAACGGCGAGTGTGTGAAAACCATGGCCTTGTCACCGCCGCATCGAAACTTGACTCTCTCCGGCGCCTACTTCAAGACGCGAGCGAATCGGCCGAGAACCTCGCGGAGCTTGTCACTGCGGGTAACGAGGAAGCACGGAGGTTCACTGCGAGTTGTCGGCGCGATCCCCGCGAAGCTTGCTCAGAATACGGTTGGCTTCCACTGTTACTCAATCCCGAACGGATCGGGGCCGTAATTGACAGCCTCGTACTCGTCTTACGTCTCACCAGCGAGGTGGCCGTCGACATCCCACTGCATATCCAAAGTAAAGAGTCACGCATTTCAACCGTCCCCGCAGGCAAGATCGCCACCGCGGTCGAGAGCATATTCCGAGAAGTTTTGGGCAGCCGTCGATCCGTCAAACATGAGTGCCGTAGCATGCTCCGAACCTTCGATTTGCTTCACCGCCTAGTAACCACCGAGTCGATTGCCGCGCTGCAACTTGGTCTTGCGTCGAGGACGACAGCGCGAGCTGCCGTGGCAGCCACTGTGTTGGCCCAGCCACGGGCGCGCAGGCCGGCAGTGAGAACCGCGTTCGTGCGAGAAGCGTCGGTGTCCAGCGGTCGGTCGTGGGTATGGATCGGTAAGGCGACCGCCGCTGCAATCACGCGAGGCCAGAAGTCCCTCGTGCAATGAGCGAACAAATGACGAGAACGGGTTGAACAAAGACGCGCGTGGGCAAGGTAAACGTCGGAGGTACTGATAGTGACTCACACAACGGCAAGCGGAGCGGTACGCAGCGCCATCCCGGCCCGGCTTGACCGGCTGCCGTGGTCGCCCTTCCACACCCGAATGGTGCTGGCCCTGGGCATTTGCTGGATCCTGGACGGCTTCGAGATCGTGATCGCCGCGAACATCGGCGAGCAGCTCTCGGCACCGGACAAACTCGGGCTCAGCCCAACGGCGATCGGCTTGCTCGCGACGGTCTACCTCGTTGGCCAGGTGGCCGGGGCTCTCGTCTTTGGCCAGCTCTCCGACCGGTTGGGTCGCCGTCGTCTGTTCTTCGTGACACTGACGATCTACTTCACCGGAAGCGCGCTCACCGCGTTCGTCATCGGCAACGGGGCGTTTTCGGTGATCTTTCTTTATCTCATGCGGTTGATCGCCGGCGCCGGGATCGGCGGCGAGTACGCAGCGATCAACTCGGCGATCGACGAGCTCACCCCAGCCCGCTACCGCGGGCAGGTCGACATCATCGTCAACGGCACCTACTGGGCGGGGGCTGCGATCGCCGGGGCAGTGCAGATCCCGCTGCTGTCCGGCGCCATCGACCCAAGCTACGCCTGGCGCATTGCGGTGCTGATCGGACCCCTGCTCGCGATCTTCATCGTGTTTCTGCGGCGGAATGTCCCGGAGAGCCCACGGTGGCAGATCATGCACGGGCGCGGCCAGGACGCCGAGAAGTCGATCGAAACCATCGAGCAGGAAGTGCAGCGGACCGGCAAGATCCTGCCCCTGGTGGACGACAACCACGCCATCAACATCGAACCCGTCGACAAGGCGGGCTATCTCACGTTGCTGCGAGTGCTTTTCCGGACCTATCCCGAGCGCTCAACGCTGGGTGCCGTGATGATGATCACCCAGTCGTTCCTCTACAACGCGATTTTCTTCACCTACGCCAGTGTGCTGGTGCGCTTCTTCCACGTCGACAAGAACCACACCGCGGTCTACCTCATCCCGTTCGCGATCGGGAACCTGATCGGACCACTAGTGCTCGGATCACTGTTCGACAAGATCGGACGCCGCAAAATGATCTCCAGAACCTACGTCCTGTCCGGTCTTCTGCTCGCGGGCAGCGCCTTCGTATTCCAGGCGGGAGGCTTCACGGCGTGGACCCAGACCCTGGTCTGGTGTGTGATCTTCTTTTTCGCCTCGGCCGGCGCGAGCGCCGCATACCTCACGGTGAGCGAGATCTTCCCGATGGAGGTACGGGCCAAGGCGATCGCAGTGTTCTTCGCGATCGCGCAGGCGTTCGGATCCATCGCGCCAGTGTTCTACGGATCGCTAATTGACACGGACAACCCGGACCGGTCGTCGCTCTTCGTCGGCTACATCGTGGGCGCCGTGGTTATGATCATCGGTGGCGTCGTGGCCTTCATACTGGCCATCGACGCGGAGAACAAATCCCTGGAGGACGTGGCCACCCCGCTGTCAGTGGCCAACGCAGAAAGGATCGCGGGACCGACGACATTGCGCCCGCCGCCCGCAGAGCCCACCACCTGACCGAGATGGGAACCGCGCCCGAAGCTGTCAGGTCGTTGGGTGGGGTGGGATGGGCACTCGGTAGGTCTTGGGGAGGGGAACGCCGATAGGCGCCGCGTCGTCCTCGACGCACAAGGGCCATCGATATCCGCAGAGATTATCACCACTGCGTCTGGTTGTACCGCCGGTTCCGGTCAGCTTCGGGGTACAGAGGGTTTTGGACCGGGATCCGGCGCCAGGGTCCGCCTGCTCCCCTCGAACAGCGCAGCGCGGACCGGGTGATACCCCGCTTTATCACGGCCTGATCTCCCGGCTATGCCAGCCAACGACATCGGCTAGCTGCCACTGCTTGACTGGGAGGGCGGTGCGTCTAGACAGGATGTGGCTGGCGGTTTGGTTTCCTGCTCTACGGAACAACGAGGAAAACGGCTTCCACGCCCCACCTCTATTTTCGTCAGTGGTGATGACCAGAGTTACTGGGCGCCTCTTCGGGTCGCGACCGCATCGGTGTAGGCCTGGGTGGTGAGGTCGCTGTCCTCGATCCCTAACTCGCGCAACACGGACCGCACTACGTCTAGAGCGGCGTCCACGTCGCCTGAATGGGCGACGGTCTCCAGCTCGATGAACGTCTGCCCCGCCAACTCTGGGACAGTGACCACGGTGGCGAGCAGGTCACGGCCCTGGGCGGCGAACCGGTAGTTCA
>JAOPVF010000499.1 GCA_025963195.1 Mycobacterium sp.
AGGCCAGATGACCCCGTGGCGATGGCCGGTCGAGTCGAAGCCGGTCCGGCTCGGTGAACGCGGCTTCGTCGCGGTTGGCCGATCCCCAGAGCAGCAGCAGGTGCGCGCCAGCGGGCAGGTCCGTGCCAGCACGGTGTCGGCGACCACGTGACGGTGGTGCCCCCGGAACGGTGACTCCAGGCGCAGCGTCTCCTCCAGCAGCTCCGGGATCATCGTCGGGTCCGCCCGCACGGCGTCCTGGGTCTCGGGGTTCGTGGCCAGCAGCCGTGCGGCGGTGCCGATCAGCCCGGCCGTGGACTCGCCGCCCGCTCCGACCAGTTGGACGAGCATCAGCACCGCGACATGGGGTTCGACGTCGCCGGCGTTGACCGTGGCGGCCAGATCGCCGAGCAGGTCGTCGTCGGGGTCACTCCGAGCCGCCTCGAAGGCGCCGTGCAGGTAGCCGGCCAGTTGGATCGCGGCGTCTACGGCTTTGGGCAGTCCCTCGGCCAGGACGCCGCCGAGCAGTTCGGTGCTGCCGTAGCCCCACTCGACGAGTCGGGGCACATCCGAGTCGGGAAGCCCGAACAGCTTGGCCACCAGTCCTGGCAGCACCTGCTTGCGTTCGTTCGAGTGGTAAGGGTCGTCAGCGGTGACAAGGACGTGGCCTGACGAGCCGAAGGTGTCCATGTCGAACACCGTGGTGGCATCGCCCTGGTGCACCAGCGCGGCAGTGAGGTTCGAGGAGAAGTCGTCGACGCGTGCGGTCGCCTCCTGCACGGCATCCCAGGTAGAGACCAGGGAGAAGTTGGTGCCGGGCACCCGGTGCACCTGGCCGTGGCGGCGCAGGTCGGCATAGAAGGGGTACGGGTGCTCTACGACGGCCGGGTCGAACAGCTCTGAAATGGCGTGCACGCCTTGAGGTTTGGCCGGTCAGATGCGTCGTGTCAAGCGATTCGTGAAAATGAGAACCGCCGTAGAGCTCGCGGTGATCCAATCGAGGGCTATGGCGAATTCAGATCTGGCCAGCTCCGGTGGCGGTGCGCCGCTCGATACCGTCGTCTCGTAGCGTGACCCTGTGACCGAAGATCAGCAGCCCGTCGCGGTGGTGACCGGGGCAAGTCGTGGCGCTGGTCGCGGCATCGCCGCCGCGCTCCGCATCGTCGGCTGGCAGGTCTACGCGACCGGCCGAACCATCACCGACACCGGGGACGGCGCCATTCCCGTGCGGGTCGACCATCGCGACGACGCTGCCGTCGGCGCGCTGTTCGAACGGGTGGCCGAGGAGTCCGGCCGGCTGGACCTGCTCGTCAACAACGCTGCCGCCATTCACGACGACCTGACGAACCCGAAGCCGTTCTGGGAGAAGCCACTTGCTCTGGCCGACGTCCTCGACGTGGGACTGAAGTCGGCATACGTGGCGTCCTGGTATGCCGCGCCGCTCATGGTCGAACGGGGGCGCGGCTTGATCGCGTTCACCTCGTCACCGGGTTCGGTCTGCTACATGCACGGGCCCGCGTACGGCGCGCAGAAGGCCGGGGTGGACAAGCTGGCGGCCGACATGGCGGTGGACTTCACGGGCAGCGGCGTCCACACGGTGTCGATCTGGCTGGGGATCCTGTTGACCGAGAAGTTGCGCCAAGCGTTCGACGGGCACCCCGAAGCCCTGGTGAAGACCGCCGAGCACGCCGAGACGCCCGAGTTCACCGGACGGCTGATCGACGCGCTGTACCGCGATCCGGGCCTGGCGGAGCTCAGCGGCCAGACGTTCATCGGCGCGGAACTCGGGACGCGGTACGGCATCACCGACGAGGGCGGACGCACGCCCCCGTCGCACCGGGACTTCCTCGGCTCGCCACGGGTGCCGTCCTCTGTGGTGGTTCGCTGACGCCGAACCGGGTGGCTTGAGAGACTGGCCAGGTGCGCTCCACACCGCAATGCTGGCTGACCGACATGGACGGCGTCCTGGTCCACGAGGAACGTGCGCTACCCGGCGCCGCCGACTTCCTGCAACGGTTGACCGACAAGAAACGCCCGTTCCTGGTGCTGACCAACAACTCGATCTTCACCCCGCGTGACCTGGCAGCGCGCCTACTGCGCTCCGGTCTCGACGTTCCAGAGGCCTCGATCTGGACTTCGGCACTTGCCACCGCGGCCTTCCTGAACGACCAGTTGCCTGGCGGCTCGGCATACGTCATCGGCGAGGCCGGCCTGACCACGGCATTGCACGAGGTCGGCTACACCCTCACCGACACGGGCCCCGACTTCGTGGTGCTTGGCGAGACGCGGACCTACTCCTTCGAGGCGATCACCAAGGCCATCCGGCTCATCGGCGCAGGCGCACGCTTCATCGCCACCAACCCCGACGTCACGGGGCCGTCGGCCGAGGGACCGACACCGGCCACCGGGGCGGTCGCGGCGCTCATCACGAAGGCCACCGGGCGCGACCCGTACTTCGTCGGCAAGCCGAACCCGATGATGTTCCGCAGCGCACTCAACCGCATCGAGGCGCACTCGGAGAGCACGATCATGGTCGGCGACCGGATGGACACCGACGTCGTCGCGGGGATCGAGGCCGGACTCGAGACCATCCTGGTCCTGACCGGGTCGACCAAGATCGGCGACGTCGAGCGGTATCCATTCCGGCCCAGCCAGGTGCTCGACTCCATCGCGGACGCCGTTGACCTGGTCTGAAGAGGGGTGAGGTCGGTGGCCGACATCGACTTGATCGGCGTCCCGTTCGACGGGTACGGACGCATAGGCAACCAGGCCCGCGCTGCGGGGGTGCTGCGGGATGCGGGGCTGATGGATGCCTTCGACCACCATCCCGTGGTACGTCACGACCACCTCGAGCTGCCCGCACCGAACCCTCGACGGGGCGAGGCGACCAGCCTGATCAACGAGAACGCCCTGCTGGCGATGACGGAGCTGCTCAACGAGCGCGTCGGATCCGCCATGACGCGGGGCCGGTTCCCGTTCGTCTACGGCGGCGACTGCTCGACGCTGCTCGGCATCGTCACCGGCCTGCGCGATCACGTCGGTGACGTCGGGCTGGTCTTCGTCGACGGCCACGAGGACACCATGCCGCTCGACGTCTCCGAGGACGGTGAGGCCGCCAACACCGAGATCGGCCTGCTCCTCGGACTGACCGGACGCGTGCTCCCCGGATCCCTTGGCGAGCGGCTGCCCGCGCTGCGCCCCGAACTCCTAGCAGTGCTTGGGCCGCGAGCCGAGGCGTGGCGGCGGCAGTTCAACGTGGGCACGCTCAGGGACTACGGGGTGTGGCTCGCGCCGCTGGCCGAAGTCGCCGACGACCCGACGGGAACCGGGCACCGGGCCATCGAACGACTCGCGCGGCACGTCGACCGGTGGTGGCTGCACATCGATCTCGACGTGCTGGACCCACTCGAGTTCGCGGCGCAAGGGCTACCCGACGTCGAGGACGAGCCGGGTGGCCTGACGTGGGACCAGCTCACCGACCTGGTGCGCGCCATGCTGGATTCCGGGTCGTGCGTCGGTGCCAGCATCGCGATCTACGATCCCGACCAGGACGAGGACGGGACGGCGGCGGGACAGATCGTCGCGTTCGTCCGCACGATCGTCGGCGGCTACCGAGAGGGCAGGTAACCCGAAATGGCCGAACCCGTCGACGACTACTTCACGGCGACCGTGTCGGCGATGTCGGACGGTGGAGAGGGCGACGCCGGCGGGCTGGGGACTCTCACGGCGGCAACCTGTCTGGAACTCTTCGACGCCCAACTAGGCAGTCGCCACCTCGACCTCGCGGCGCGCTGGCTGCGGTCACACGGCAAGGGCTACTACACGATCGGCTCATCCGGGCACGAGGGCAACGCCGCGGTCGCCGCTGCACTGCGGCACACCGATCCCGCACTGCTGCACTACCGTTCGGGCGGCTTCTTCCTCGCCCGCGCGCGACAGGTCGGTGGGCGCGACGCGGTGCGCGACGTTCTGCTCGGGATCGTCGCGGCCACCGAGGAACCGATCTCGGGTGGGCGGCACAAGGTGTTCGGCCGTTACGACCTGAACATCATTCCGCAGACCTCGACCATCGCCTCGCACCTCCCGCGCGCCATCGGCGTTGCGTTCTCGATCGCCAGGGCCCGCAAGCTCGGCGTCGCCTGCCCGTGGCCCGAGGACGCGGTGACGGTGTGCAGCTTCGGTGACGCCTCGGCGAACCACTCGACGGCGGTCGGCGCCATCAATGCCGCTCTGCACGCCGCCTACCAAGGCCTGCCCATGCCGCTGCTGTTCGTCTGCGAAGACAACGGGATCGGCATC
>JAOPVF010000582.1 GCA_025963195.1 Mycobacterium sp.
GAGGGCGAGCGGGATGAGTTCGGTCAGCATCGATCGCAAACCTAGCAAGCCCGGCAGCGTTTCTCGGCAAACCCGCCGTGAAAGCAAGATGGCCGTGCATATACTCCGGACCCTCAACGGCCGAGGAGCCTCGCATGAGAAGACTGCTGAGGGCGTTCGCGACGGTGATTGCCATCGCCGCGATACCCGCGACCGTCGTAACGATCGCCACGCCAGCCACCAGCCTGGCGGATGTTTGCGCCGAGGCCGGTGCCGGTTTGCCGTTGCCCATCGAGGCACCGCCATGTTCGGACGTTCTCGCGCAGGAGGCGCGGTGGCTCACCGCCATCGTGTCCGGTGACCGGGAGACCATCGAGGCGATCCTCAGCCCCACCTTCCGTCACGTGAACGCGGATGGGCAGATGTTCGACCGCGGGCAGGAGATCGCGGCCATGGAACCGTTGCCGTTCACGTTCCAGGCCTCCGATCAGTTCGTCGACGTCGCAGGCGATACCGCGGTGATCCACGGGATCAACACCGTGGTGCAGGACGGCAAGGTGCTCGAGCGGGAACGGTTCACCGACGTGTTCGTTCTGCAGAACGGCGTCTGGATGGCGCTGTCGGCGCAGGAGACCAAGCTGTAGCCGGCGGTGGCGGCGGGGCGCGCGTTATTTTCGGAAACGCAAATTCTGCGGAGTTTGCTGTTAACGTTCCTCGGAGCCCAGCGCTGGTGCTGGCCGTGGCTACGAGGGAACGTCATGCCGCTGCGTTGGATGAAATCGATTCTGGCCTTCGTGGTCGTCGTGGCGATGGCTGCGATGCTGACCAGTTGCACGTCGCACCCGAAGCAGGCGGCCGTCGCGCCGCCTGGCGTGAACGCCGGACCGGACGGCAAACCGGCGCCGTTCCGCGAGCCGGTGCGCCTCTCGAGCAAGGACGGCGTTCTCGAGGTGCGGCTGTCGGCGCATCAGGGCACCGTCAACCTCGACACCGTCAAGGAACCGGTCACCAACTTCCTGGTCTTCGGCTACGACGTGATCAAGGGCACGGCCTCGGACGGTTCGACCAAGGGCGACAACCTCTACCCAGGCCCGACGTTGCGCGTCGACCCAGGCGAGAAACTGATCGTGCACTACGACAATGACTTGCAGAACCTGACGATCCAGGACTTCTACGACCCAGCGTTCACCCCGACGAACGGCGAAGTTCCGATCTACCCGCCGACGCTGACAGAGGCGCCGCTCAATCTGCACACCCACGGCTTGCACGTCAGTCCGTCGGGAAATGCCGACAACGTGTTGTTGAGCATTCCCGCAGGGATGGGCAACACCTATGTCTACGACGTGCCGAAGAACATGCCCAACGGGCTGTACTGGTACCACAGTCATCGCCATACGATGACGACCCAGCAGACCTACGCAGGCCTGGCCGGACTGCTGGAGATCGGGCGGCCCGACGGCAATCTACCGGTGGTGACGCAGAACAAGATCCCCCTGCGCGACATGGCATTTCAGTACAATTACGTCTTCGACCGCAAGGGCAAGGGGCACCAGCTCAACAACTACAGCTGGCCACAGTTCGTCAGCACGCTCAAACCGCCCGAGGGGTCACAATTGGCGGACGGGACCTATCAGCCGAGTCTGGCGCCGGTGAACATCGCCCAGACCAGCATGGGCGCCCAATACCTCACTCCCTGGTGGGCCGGACCGCTGTCGCCACACAACAACCGGGGTCAGACCCAATTCATCCCTCCGAACCTGATGAGTTTCGACAGCCCGACGGTGAAGATCCCCGAGAATGACGCGCTGCCCGAGAACGAGCGCGACGTGCAGTTCACCGTGAACGGCCAGTTCCAGCCGGAGCTGAAGATCAAGCCGGGTCAGACGGAGATCTGGACGGTGGCCAACATCAGCGACATCGGTTACATGACAGTCCGGTTGACCGAGACTGCCACCGGGAACCATCCGAAGTTCGCCGTCGTGGGGCAAGACGGCAACCCGTACACACAGGTTCAAAGACCGGTCTACGGAGACGGCACGACGCTGAGCGTCCCGCCCGGCTCGCGGTATGCCATCGCGGTCACGATGCCCAAGGAAGGTGATCTGGTCCTGGAGTTCCCGCCGAACCCGGAAGCGAAGCCGCTCGTACTTCCCGGTGTGGTGTATACGAACAACGGCACCAAGAACACACCCGCGGTGCTCGGCACGCTGACCGTGGATCCGAAGTACATGAGCTTCGCAGACGGTTTCTTCGTGTTCCCCACCCAGACGCTGATTCACGCCACGCCGGATGGCAGCGGCCCGGGGCAGACCACCGCCTTCGAGCCGGGCCAAAACCTAGACGCATACACGTCGTTCGTGGATACGTCGGTGATGACACCCGCCGTCAAACGGGAGATGACGATCACCGACACGATCGGTGGGAACAAGGCCAGCCGCAACGACCCCAAGGCCGTCATCTACATGTTCGAAACTGCAGGGTTCCCGAACGTTCCGTTGATCCAGCCTCGACTGAACTCCGTCGAAGAATGGAGGATCACGAACTTCAACAATGATGCACATCCAATGCACATCCACGTCAACGACTTTCAAGTGATGGAGATCGACGACCCCAACCGGGGCAAGACGGGTGTCGAACCATGGGGACTCGACAACGTCAACGTTCCAGCGCCGATATTCAACGACATGCACGTCGTGAGTACGCCTGCCACGCTGACCCTGCGCCAGGAGTTCCTGGAGTACGCGGGCACTTACGTGATTCACTGCCACCGCCTCAACCACGAGGACAACGGATTGATGGCAACCATCAACGTCATCCCCGAGG
This sequence comes from Mycobacterium sp., assembly GCA_025963195.1. Lineage (GTDB taxonomy): Bacteria > Actinomycetota > Actinomycetes > Mycobacteriales > Mycobacteriaceae > Mycobacterium. Next base: position 2,803 of record JAOPVF010000582.1, read on the forward strand.
TATCGACCTATGCCGTGGCGGTTCCCGGTGGGAACGGCAAACCGGCCTCGGTTCAGGTGCGGGACGCCAACGGCGACAAGGTGTTGCAGACCGTGTACCCATTCCCCGACTTCGAGGGCACACCGTCGGTGGCGATGGCCGACGTGAACGGCGACATGATCCTCGACCTCGTCGTCGGCACCGGAAAGGGCGCCGCACCGGAGGTCGTCGCATATGACGGCAACAACACCAAGGACGGGGTCTTCAAGACGGAGCTGACCCGCTTCGCCCCGTTCGACTCGGGCTTCACCGGTGGGGTGACCGTCGCGGCCGCCGACATCGATGGAAATGCGCTGGCCGACAACATTATCGTCGGATCGGGTCCTGGCATCGAGTCGCAGGTGAAGGTGTTCTCCACGACGCTGCCGAGCGAGTCCGGCAAGGCGCCGGACGTCTTCTCCACCTTCACGCCCTACCCCGGATCTCAGTCCGGTGTCACCATGGCCACCGGCATGGTCGAACTTGGATCGGGCCGGGAGTCCCTGGTGACCGCACCAGGGCCCGGTGAGCCGCCGCTCGTCAAGTCGTTCCGGTGGGACCTGTACACGCCAACCGCAAGAGCACAGGCCAACGGCACTACGCCGCAACAGCATTCGGCCAAGCCGAGCGATCCGCGGATGACGGCGCAGTTCCTGGCGTACGACGAGAACTTTCACGATGGCGTTGCGTTGTCCACGGGCTGGGTGGCCGGGGCACTAGGCGGCGCCAAGAGCATCGTCACCAGCCAGCTCGGTGGCGCGGGCACTGTGCGCGTGTGGTCGAACGGGTCGTTGATCGACGGGCAGCCGGGCATCTACCTGGACAACCCCAACCACCACGAGGAGAACATCGAATACCGACAGATCGCGTCATTCGAGCCGTTTCCCGGCGGCACCGGGGTGACGGTCGCGACCACCAGCACCACTGGCGGCGCGGACCTGCTCGTCAGCGGCAAGGCGGGCAACGGCGCCGAGGTGCGCAAGATCGGGCTGGCCAGGACGGATCCTGCCGCGACGACGTTGACACCCACTGTGATTGCGACTCTGCCCGCGCTGCCCGACGTGAACGCCCCTGCTCCGCTGGCCGGTCGCTAGCCCGCTCGCGCGCCAGTGCGGATGCTCATCGCAGGGTCTGCTCCTTCAGCGCGAGGGCCTGCTGGCCCTTGATGTAGCTGACTTCCCGGATGCCAAGGGCATCGTGCAGCTTCCCTGCGGGCAGGGTCACCGGTTTGGGTGCAGGCGCATCGCCCGGGGGCGGCAGTGGATAGGCAGTCGTCGTGCCGCTGTGGAAGGTGACGTTGCCCTCGGTCTTGTTGAACAGTTGGTGCACATGACCGTTGAGGCACGTCACTGAAGAGAACCGCTTCAGGTAACCGAGCGCCTGGGCGGCGTCGTCGGTGCCCCAGCCCCAGTCCGGGTACATCGCGAACAGCGGGATGTGACTGAACACGATGATCGGGGTGTCACTGGACAACGATGCCACGTCCTTCTGGACGAAGTCCAGCTGGTCGGGACCGAGGTGGCCCAGCTTCTTGAGGTTCAGCGTGTTCACCAGAGCGATGACGTGTACCCCTGCGGTGTCGAAGCTGTACCACCCGTCGCCACGGGTGCCGGCTCCGAAGGCCTGTTGGTACTTCTGGAAGTCGATCGTGTCGTGTTCACCGGGAACGGTGAAGATGTGCGGCGTCTTCAGGCTTGTCATCATCTGCTTGACCTGATCGAACTGATCTGCGGTGGCCAGATGGGTCAGATCGCCTGTGTGGATGACGAAGTCCGGGGTGTAGCCGAGATCGTTCACCTGGTTGATTGCCTCGGTGAACGTATCGGTCACGCTTGCGTTGGCCGTTCCGGTGAAACCGATGTGGCTGTCGCTGATTTGGGCGAAGCGCAGTGTGGGCTGGGGCTGTGATTGCGGCTGCGAAGCACATCCCGCGACGCTGGACAGCACCTCGCCACCGGCCACGGCGAGCGCGACCGCCGTCCCGAACCATGCCGAGTGCCTTAGCAGTTGGCGGCGGGACATGCCGTTGGGATCCTGGTTCTCGGTCATTTGGTCACCACCACGGTGCCGTGCATCATCGGGTGGATAGAACAGATGTACTCGAACGTCCCGGCGTTCTGGAAGGTGAACGCGTACGTTGCGCCGGTGTCCAGCCCTGGCGAGTGGAATGTCGTCCCGTCGCTGGAGACCACGGTGTGGGGCTCTTCGTCCTTGTTGGTCCAGGTGACCGTGGTGCCTGCCGAGATCGTGAGGCTGGCTGGCGCGAACGCGAAGTTGCTGATCGTGACCGCGTTCGAGCCATGGGGTGCCTCCGACGCCGCCGGGGCGGCCGCAGAGCCAGAACCGCCGACCATTCCCGGTGTGCTGTCTGCGCTGAAGGTCACCGAGGCAGGGCCCGCGGCCGGTGAGCTCGACGATGAGCAGCCCGCGACGAGCAGGAGTGCAACTGTGGTCATCGCAGCGGCGGGGACGAAGATGGGAATGCATCGACGTCGTTCGGGCGCAGTGTTGCAGGGCAAGGCGAACACCTCCGTATTGGTCATGAACCCGTGATTGGGGACGATTCACCTAGAGATAGGTAGTCGGTTACAAGCCCGCCGAGTGTGTGGGTTGTGGTCGAGGAATCGGCCGAACGTCGCACACAACCCACACAGTGGATGTTCACATCGGGTAGCCGGCGGCACGCAGCTTGACCCGCACTCGCTCGATGACGACTTCGGGCCGCGTCAGTAGCTCAGCACTCACTCGGACGACAGCCCAACCCATGTCGTCGAGCATCGCGATCCGGTCGATGTCCCACGACCGTTGCTTGCGGTCGGACCAGTGTTGGACGCCGTCGTACTCGACCGCGACCTTCCACTGCCGCCAGCCCATGTCGACGCGGATGAACACGTGGCCATACTCATCACGGAAAGCGATCTGCGTCTCGGGCGTGGGTAAGCCGGCCTTCACCAGGATCAGGCGCACCCGGCTCTCCTGCGGCGACTCCGCACCGCCGTCGCACAGTTCAGCGGTGGCACGCAGTCTCCGAACGCCCCGCAGGCCAGGCTGCCCATCGGCGATTGCGATCAAGTCGGCGGGTTTCACACGCGTGGCTGCCATCAGCGCGTCGACGATCGGTACGGCGCGGTCCTGTCCGAGTGTTCTGCCGAGATCGAATCCCGTTCTGGCAGGCGTAGTCACGCTCATTCCGCGAGCGAAGCACACCTCATTGGGTGCGAGGCAGTACGAGCGCACCAGGACACCCCGCGGGCTGTGGCGATCGCCTCGGATGAGTTCTGCGGGAAGGTCGCCGTCGATCCACTTCGTGCCAAGAGCCGCTGCCGCCGACAGACCAGTGAGCACGCAATCAGGCCCAGCCCATAGCCACGCCGCCCGAGCCCGGACCATGGCCGTCACTTCGAGGTCGTTGGGGACGTACACGTCGCGATAGATCGCGCGGTAGCGAGTGCGCAACCGGTAGTTCGTCAGTGTGCCGTCGCGCACCGCTCGTCTGCCCCGAAACGGCTCGTCGTCCATGCCCGCATGCTGAGTGCCAACGCCGACACGCCACCGGGGTCCGTTGAGCGCGGAATCAAGTTATCCACAGTCGCACTCAACGTCAGGGGAGGTGCCAGAACACCTTCGTGACGAGGTAGAAGACGACCACCCAGAACAGGTTGAGGCCCGCTACGATGCCGATGCCTCGCCAGTTGGTGCGCGCCTTGGGAGCATTCGGTGGTGGGCGCAGCCAGCGCTTCAGTACAGGGTTCACGTAGAACGGCATCGTCAGGAAGGTCATGGCGAAGCTGGAGAACAGGTTTCCGATGAGCAGGCTCAACCACAGCGGCATGTGCAGCGGCGAAAGCGCGAGCGACAGGAAGACGACGGTCGGATATAGGCCCATCCAGACGGCGAGCGAAGTCTTGACGTCCGACGGGGGCGGTTCGGCTCCCTCACCGTCGAACGCGAACCAGCTGCCGAATGAATTGTCGACGGTCCGCAGCTGGAATTCGGAGAACTTCTTGCCTTCGACGAGTAACCGTTGGCGTTCGTCGGAGGCGAGCCACTTGTCGAGATCCTGGGCGGTGGCGTAGCGGTACATCGCCGTCCACTCGTCCTGAACGCCGTCAATGGGACGGAACAGTTCGGTTCCCCGGAAGCCGTCGAACTTGCTCTCCGCCAACCGAAGTCGATCCTGCCAGGCACGAAAGTCATCGACGTCGTCGGGTCCGACGCGGTGGCTCACGACGACGGTCACCAGCTGGTCGGGTGGCTTGGCGGCGCCACCGACGACCTGTTGGGTGGGTGGGCCGTCGAGCAGATGTCTCCCGGTTGCCAGCCCGGCTTGGCGGGTGGCGCTGTTCATCCAGGCCTGGACGTTGGCGATGGAATCGAAGCGGTACACCACCACCCAGTCCTGCTGCACCGCCGTCGGCGGGGTGACCTCCGCGCCGATGAACCCCGGGTAATGCGAAGCGGCCTCGTTCAATTCGTGTTGCCAGGCAATGTATTCCTGCTCGGCGCCGGGACGGACGCATTCGCCGATGATGACCGTCGCGGCCCCGCCTGCCGCCATGGTCTCGTTCACGTCGCCGGAATCAGTCGGTCGGATGTCAGCCGGCTGTAGATGCGTTCGGGGCTGAAGGGCAGTTCACGGAAGCGGACGCCGGTGGCGTCCTCGAGTGCGTTGGCCAGTGCCGGCGCGATCGGGTTGATGCAGCACTCCGCCATGCCCTTGGACTTCATCGGCCCGACCGAGTCGGTGGACTTCACCAGCAGCAGTTCGGTGCGTGGGACGTCGGCGAAGGTGGGAATTCGGTAGTTGCGCAGGTCCGGGTTGACCATGACGCCGTCGTCGTCGACGTGGAAGTTCTCGGTCAGCGCGAAGCCGATGCCCATCGCGACACCGCCGTCGACCTGACCGCGCACCTGCGCGGGGTTGATGATCACTCCGGCGTCGGTGGCGTGCACGCTGTAGAGGATCCGGATCTCACCGGTGACCCCGTGTACGGCGATGCGGAAGCCGTGGCTGTTGGACGTGACACTGCGCGGCGAGCCGTAGGCCTTGCGCGACTCGGTGAACCGGATGCCGCGGGCCCGTCCGGCGGCGAGGAGATCGCCCAGCGAGAGGCGGGTATCACCGCACACGATCGCGTCGTCGTCCATCACACAATCGGCGACGTCGACACCGGTGTGGTTGGCCGCAAATCCGAGTATGCGGTCCCGCAGTGCGTTGGTCGCGTAGTTCACTGCATTGCCTGCAACGAACATGCCCGCACTGGCGAACGCGCCGGTGTCGAAGCCCGTCTTGTCGGTGTCGGACTGCACCAGGCAGATCCGTGACGGGGTGGTGCCCAGGTTCGTCGCCGCGATCTGCACGTGCACGGTCGACGTTCCCTCGCCGAACTCGACAGTGCCGACTGCGATCTCGTAGGTACCGTCGTCGCGAAGCGTCGCCCATGCATCCGAGATGTGATCGGTCGGTGGCGCCGTCTCGTGCAGCGAGCTTGCCGCACCCGCGCCGACGAGCCAGTCCTCGCCGAGATCGGTTCCGCTGTCGTCGAGCCGCAACGCCGCGTCGACGAGGTCGATGCACTCGGTGATGCCGTCCTCGGTGAACGCCACGTCGTCGGCATGGTCGGCGAGCGCAAGGAGGGCGTCACCGGGGCGAACGACGTTGCGGCGCCGCAGTTCTGCCGGCTCCATGCCGAGCTTGACCGCCAGCTCGTGGATCGCGGACTCCACGGCGTAACTCGGCTGGGTCATGCCATAGCCCCGCAATGCCCCGCTGGGCACGGTGTTCGTGTAGACCGACCAGGCGTCGAACTTCTTGTTGGGGCAACGGTAGAGCGCGATCGCGGCGCCCGCGGCGAACAACGTCTCGCCGCCGTGGTTGCCGTAGGCGCCGGTGTTGGACACGTTGCGGTATCCGAAAGCGGTCAACGTCCCGTCCGCCTTGGCGCCGAGCTTGATCGTGCACTTCATCGGGTGCCGTGGTGATGCGGTGGTGAACTCCTCTTCGCGGGTGTACTCCCAGCACACCGGACGTCCGGTGTCGAGCGTCGCCAGCGCGGGCAGATCCTCGGAGATCAGTTCTTGCTTGCCACCGAAGCCGCCTCCGACGCGCGTGCAGAACACCCGCAGCTGATCGGGGCGCAGGTCGAATAGATGCGACAGTTTGAGCTTGGCGATCGACGGCGACTGCGATGCGGTGCGTACGTTGAGCCTTCCGCCCTCCATCCAGGCGATCGACCCGTGGGTCTCGAGGTGGGCGTGCTGGACCCGCGGCGAGAAGTACGTGGCCTCGTGGATGACGTCGGCCTCCGCGAATCCCGACTCTACGTCACCGATTTCGCCGTGAAGTTGGAGCAGGACGTTGTGGTCCTTGTCGGCTGCGAAGGGATCGTCATAGCTGTGCAGCTGCGGTGCGCCATCGGCCATCGCCTCCTCCGGATCGAAGACCGCGGGCAGCACCTCGTACTCCACGACGACCGAGCGGGCGCCCTCGTCGGCGGCGCGGACCGAGTCGGCGAGCACGGCCACCACCCGCTGGCCCGCGAAGCGCACCACGTTGTCGAGCATGTAGGTGTCGTCGGGATCGACGAGGTGATCGGTGTGGATCGCGGTGCTGTAGCGCTTCCGTGGAACGTCCTCCCACGTATAGACGCGGTGCACGCCGGGCACGGCGAGTGCGGCCGACTTGTCGATCGAGACGATGCGGGCGTGGGCGTGCGGTGAATGCAGCACCTTGAGGTGCAGCATGCCGTCCATCTCGGTGTCCATGGTGAACTCGACGGTTCCGGTCACCACCCCGGTGGCCGCGGGCGCGCCGACGCTGGTGCCGACGGCTTTGCCTGGCTTGGCCTCTTCGATCCCGGCGACGCCGTTGATGGCATCCTCGATGGCACGATATCCGGTGCAGCGGCACAGGTTTCCCTTCAGCGCTCGGGGAAGGTCGGCCTTCTGTTCCTCGGTGAAGGTCGCCGAGGTCATGATCATCCCTGCGGTGCAGAATCCGCACTGGAAGCCGGGGGCGTCGCGGAACCGTTCCTGCATCGGGTGCAGGCGCTCCGGTGTGCCGAGGCCCTCGATCGTGGTGACCTCGTGCCCGTCGGCGCGGAATGCAGGGGTGATGCAGCTGTGCACCGGGTTGCCGTCGAGCCACACCGTGCATGCCCCGCAATCGCCTGCATCACAACCCTTCTTGACGCCATGCCAGCCCAGCGAGCGGACGAACGTGCGCAGACACTGGCCGGGATCGGGCTCGTCGGCGTAGGTCTCGCCGTTGACCGTGTACGTCATCACAGGCCTCCAAGTTCGTTGCGGATCTCTTCTGCGTAGTGCTTGGCCAAATGTCGACGATGGTCGGGTGTGCCGTTGGGGTCGTCGAACCAGACGTCCTGGCCGATCGCGTCGATGGCGTCTCGAAGCGTCGCCGTGTCTGGCACGGTGTCGAAGACCAGCTGGACGGGATGCGTGGTGCCCGCGGTGATGGTCAGCAGGAGGTCCGTCGTGCCCGGCGTCTGGGTGCCGATCATGAAGATGGTCGAGCGGCCCATGTGCGTCAGCGTGAAGCGACGGTGCGCATACCGCTTGCGCAGCGCGCCAGCGGGCACGTGGATCCGTCGCAACACCTCACCCGGGTACAGCGCGGTCACGTGGTTGCCGGTGACGAATCCTACTGCGTGGACCGTGCGTTCGGATCCGTCCGCGGCGAGCAGCGTGTACGTCGCCTCGAGTGCCACCGTCAACGTGATCATCGGGCCCGCGGGCAGCGCCATGCAGATGTTGCCGCCGACCGTGGCGCAGTTCCACACCTTGAACGACGCAAGGAAGGCCTCGCAACCGGTGCGGATCAGCGGAGCCGCCTGCCAGTCGGATGTCGCCGCGAACTCGTACAGGTCGTGAATGGTGCACATCGCGCCGATGTCGAGGCCGTCGGCACCGGTGGTCAGGGCATTCCAGCCGAGCGGCATCAGGTCGATGAGGCGGCGGAGGTCGGGCTGCTTGTCGGAGAACAGCCAGGTCCCCCCTGCGAGCCAGGCGTCACCGGGTCGCCATTGTTCGCCGGGAGGGTCGACGGGGTTGCGGACGACCTCGGTGATGGTGTTGATGTCCACGTCGCCAGTCCTTCTCGAGTGCGCGCGAGTGCGCCGTCATCCGGCGCAGCGAACCCGCGTCGGCAGCCCGACTCTAGTCATCGGAGACGCTGGTCGACGCTAATTCCCCGAACTGATGTGACGCCACCGCCAATTTTGTGGATATGATCCGAATGATCTTGTTCCGCAGTCGATCTGCGCCGAATGACCAACTCGTCGATGATTAGACGTCAAGCCCACGTCAAAGAGGAGCAATCGATGGCCAGTCAGGTCCACCTTGGTCACGTCTACCACGTCGCGGGCAGTCCGAAGGTCACCGAAGCGGCCGCTGCACTCGTCTCGATTCCGGACGGCGCACTGGTCGTCGATGACGCAGGCGTGATCACGTACTGCGGTGAACGCGACTTTCTTCCGGCCGACGCGCAGTCGGCCACCGTCGTCGATCATCGCCCCGGTTTCCTCCTGCCGGGGTTCGTCGACACCCACATCCACTTCCCGCAGACCTATGCCGGTGACTCCTATGGTGGCGGACAGCTCCTCGAATGGCTCAACCTGTGCATCTTTCCGTCCGAATCCCGTTTCGCCGAGCAGGATTTCGCTCAGGAAGCCGCCGAGGAGTTCTGCCGGCGGCGCATTTCCGCGGGCACCACCGCGGCGATGGTCTTCGGCTCGGCGTTCCCGCACGCGCAGGATTCGCTGTTCTCCGAGACGCAGCGGCGCGGGCTGCGGATCGTGAGCGGCCGCGGGATCCAGACCGTGGGCGGCGAGACAGCAGCACCCCTGCTCACCACGGAGGAGGACGCCATCCGCCTCACCGCCGAGGAGATCGACAAGTGGCACGGTGCCGACACCGGCAACCCCGAAACCGCGCTGCTGCACGTGGCGATCGTGCCACGGTTCTCGCTCTCAGTCACTCCGACGACACTGAAAAACCTTGGGGAGCTGTACGATTCGGTCAAGGGCCGGGGTGTCTACGTACACAGCCACCTCAACGAGAACGACCGCCCCGGCACCGGCGAGGTCGACTCCACCAAACAGGCCTACGAGGTGAACTCCTACCTCGACACCTACGACGGGAAGTTCCTGCCCGGCTCGCAAGTCGGCGGCAAGAGCCTGCTGGGCAGGCGCACCATCATGGCGCATGGCGTGCACTGCCAGGATGTCGAACTGGCCAGGATGGCCGAGACCGGCACGTCCATATCGCACTGCCCGATTTCCCAACTGTTCCTCGGTTCCGGCACGATGCCCTGGAAGCGGACGGTGGCCTCCGGCGTGAACATCTCGGCGGGAACCGATTTCGGCGGTGGCGACGAGTGGCTGATCCCACGGGTGCTCGGCGATGCGTTCAAGGTGCACATCACCGAACCGGGCGACGACGGCGTCTCCATGCATCCGGGCGAGATGCTGTTCATCGGCACTCTGGCCGGGGCGAGGGCGCTGGACATGGAGAACCGCTTCGGCAACTTCGACGTCGGCAAGGAAGCCGACTTCGTCGTCGTCGACCCTGCCGGCACTCCCGCACTGCAGGCGACGCTCACCAACGCCGTCCGCGCCGACGACCCCGCCCTGGCGCGCGACCAGGGCCTGTTCGCGTTGTTGATGGGCATCCGGGAGTCGTCCATCGCCGAGGTGTACGTCCGTGGCCGGAAGCTGGCGGCAGACTAAGCGGCATCATGGCTTGGACACCTGGAGCTGAAGCTCACCATGACCCCGCCGCGACGGCCTCGACCGCGTCGGCGGCGTGGTCGGGCCCGCCGTCGCGGTGCAGTTCGGCGCGAATGGCGTCGAGTCGATTGCGGACGCCGGGATCGTCGGTGATGCCGACGAGTGCGGCCCGCAGTTCGTCCGGTGAGGGCGGGTCCGACGCCAGATGAACGCCGACGCCGAGAGTCGCGAGTTGGTCCGCATTGCCGAACTGGTCGACGGCTTGT
>JAOPVF010000002.1 GCA_025963195.1 Mycobacterium sp.
CGATGGCGGACCGGAAGATCGCCGCGACACCCGAGTAGGGCGTGTCGCGCGGCATGAACGGTCCGTAGACGTTGTGGTAGCGCAGCGCGACCACCGAGCCGCCCGTCGCCTCTCCCCAGGCCAGCGCGTAGTGCTCCTGCGCGGTCTTGCTCGCCGCGTACAGGCTGCGCGGCCGCAGTGGCGCGTCCTCGGCGACCAGCCGCCACTCCAGCGGTTCGCCACCGACCGGGCAGCGGTGCTCGAAGGCGCCCGCGTCGAGATCGCGGGCGGTGCGCGGCAGCGGGTCGACGGCACCGTGCACCGGACACGCGTAGGCCCCCTGGCCGTAGACGACCATCGACGACGCCAGCACCAATCGCCGGCAGCCGGCGGCGAACATCTCGGCGAGCAGCACCGTGGTGCCGTAGTCGTTGTGGCTGCCGTACGACGGCGCGTCGCTCGCGTCGACACCTGCGCCAACCACCGCGGCCTGGTGACACACCAAGTCGATGCCGGGCAGCAGCGACGCCAGGCCCGCGGCGTCCCGCACGTCGACCTCGAGTACGCCTTCCGGCGGTCCGGAAGTCGTGCCGTGTGCGGCCTTCAGCATCGCGTCGATGGCGACGATTTCGTGGCCGGCGGTGGTCAGCGCCGCGCACACCCGCGACCCGATGAAGCCGGCGGCACCCGTGACGAGGACCCTCACGGCAGTTCGAATGGCAGCGTGACGCCCTTGTGCGCCAGGCAGTGCTCACAGGTGCGCTCGACGTCCACCTGATCGATCGCCTCGAGCACCAGCTTCTTGAACGGGACAAGGTTCTTCTGGAACTCGGAGAACACGTCAACGGCCGTCACACCCGTCCCCGATTCGATGCCGGCATCCAGGTCGGTCACCAATGCGATTGCGGCGTAACACATCTCGAGTTCACGGGCCAGCACCGCCTCCGGGTGGCCGGTCATGTTGACCAAGGTGAACCCCTGGCTGGCGTACCACCGGCTCTCGGCGCGGGTGGAGAACCGCGGGCCCTGGATCACCACCATCGTGCCGCCGTCGACCACCCCCGGCAGGTCGCCGGCCGCGGCCCGAAGCGTCGGGCAATACGGGTCGGCGAAGCTGACGTGGATGCCGCCTGCATCGAAGTAGGTGTCGGGCCGCGCACTGGTGCGGTCGACGAGTTGGTCGGGCACCACCATCGAGCCTGGACCCAGTTCGGGCGTCAGGCTGCCGACCGCGCACGGCCCGAAGATGCGTCGTACACCGAGCGCGCGCAGCGCCCACATGTTGGCGCGGTAGGGCACGGTGTGCGGCGAGAACTCGTGGTCGACGCCGTGACGCGGCAGGAAGGCCACCTCGTGCTCGCCGACCGTGCCGACGGTGATCGCCGCGCTGGGCGACCCATACGGGGTATCGAGGCCGACGCTGCGGGCGTCGGGTCCGAAGAACGAATAGAAACCGCTGCCACCAATGACTCCGAGCACGCGTCCATTGTCCGGCACGCACGACAGCCGACCGCTCACAGCCCGCTGTGTTTGACTCACCCCATGCGAGCTCCCGACGCGTCGGTGGGGCTGCGGATCCTCGTCGCGGTGCCCCTCGGTGTGGGCGCCGCCATCGTGGTGGGGCTGACGGCCGGATGGCCGTTCGCGCCTGCCGCGGGGTGGATCGTCGCGGCCGTGGCCTATCTGATCTGGACCTGGCTGATCGTCGGGCGCCTAGACGCGAGCCAGACGGCAGCGCACGCCACCCGGTACGGCGAGGACGACTCGACGCCGTGGATCCTCGACCTCACGGTGCTGCTCGCCAGCGTGGCAAGCCTGGGTGGCGTGGGATATCTGCTGGCCGCGGAATCGACGGGCGGCATCGGAGCTGCCGTGGTCGGGGCACTGAGCGTGGCCGCGGCATGGGTGTCCGTGCACACCGTGTACATGCTGAGTTACGCCCGGCTGTACTACACCGGCGACGACGGCGGCATCGACTTCCACGAGAGCGAGGGATACCGGCCGGACTACGGCGACTTCGCCTATCTGGCGTTCACCCTCGGCATGACCTACCAGGTCTCGGACACGGACCTGACCGACCGGCGAATACGGATGGCCGCGCTGCGGCACGCGCTGCTCTCGTTCCTGCTGGGCGCCATCGTGCTGGCGATCGTGATCAACCTGGGAGCCAGCCTGATCGGCGCCGTTCACTGAGCAGCGTGCAACGATGAGCGCGTGGCCAGTATCGCCGAATGGGTCGAGGGCGCCCGCCCACGCACGCTGCCCAATGCCGTCGCCCCGGTCATCGCGGGAACCGGAGCGGCGGCCTGGCTGGACGCCGCGGTGTGGTGGAAGGCCGTGCTAGCGCTGGTGGTGTCGCTGGCGCTGATCGTCGGCGTGAACTACGCCAACGACTACTCCGACGGCATCCGCGGCACCGACGACGTGCGGGCGGGCCCGCTGCGGCTGGTCGGGTCGAAGCTGGCGACGCCGCGGGCCGTGCTGACCGCCGCGGTGGTGAGCCTTGCCGTCGGCGGGGCGGCGGGGCTGGCGCTGGCGATCCTGACCGAACCGTGGCTGATCGCGATCGGCGCCGCGTGCATCGCCGGGGCCTGGCTCTACACCGGTGGCTCGAAGCCCTACGGCTACTCGGGCCTCGGCGAGGTCGCGGTGTTCGTGTTCTTCGGTCTGGTCGCGGTACTCGGCACGCAGTACACCCAGGCGATGCGGATCGACTGGGTCGGCGGCGCGCTTGCCGTTGCGACCGGTGCGCTGTCGTCGGCGGTGTTGGTGGCCAACAACCTTCGCGACATTCCCAGCGACAAGGAATCCGGCAAGATCACGCTCGCCGTGCGTCTCGGGGATGCCCGCACCCGGCTGCTGTACCAGGTACTGATCGCGCTGGCGTTCGTGCTGACACTGGTGCTGATGCTCGCCACCCCTTGGTGCGCAGTCGGTTTCGTGGCAGCGCCGTTGGCGGTGCGGGCGGCCAAGCCGGTGCGCGGCGGCCTCGGCGGCAAGGACTTGATTCCGGTGCTGCGCGACACCGGGTTGACGATGCTGGTGTGGTCGGTCGCCGTGGCGCTGGCGCTCGCGTTCGGTTGACGCCCAAGGTGCGCGAACGTCGAGTTTTCGGTGACATCCTGCGGATTCGCCGACGAGAAGTCGACGTTCGCGGTCAGTGGAGCGCGTGGACCAGGCGGTCGAGGTCGTCGTCGGTGTTGTACAGGTGGAAGCCGACGCGCACCGCTCCCGCCCGCACCGATGCGCGAATGCCCGCGCTCGCCAGCTTGTCTGCCGCATCCGAGATCGGCAGCGACATGATCGCCGAATCACTGGGCGGCAGATCGAGTTCGGCCCGCAGGCGGTTGGCCAGCCCTACGCAGTGCGACTCGACGGCACTGGAGTCCAGCGACGCCAGCCACGGCATGGTCAGCCCCGACCCCATCACGCCGAACCACGCAGGCGAGGTATCGAAGCGGCGCGCGTCAGGCGCCAAGCGCAGCGGAAGACCGTAGATCGTCGACCACGGCTCCTCGGAGGCGTACCAGTTGGCCGCATGCGGTGTCATCAAGCCAGACACCCTGGGGCTCAACGACATCCACGCGGTACCACGCGGCGCGAGCAGCCACTTGTACACCGCTGCGGCGGTGACGTCGACCCAGCCCAGATCGAGCCGCTTCCACCCGATCGCCTGGGTCACGTCGACGACCGTCAACGTGTCGGCGCCAGCCAGCCCGGCGCGCAACGCGTCGACGTCGAGCACGGCGCCGTTCGCGGACTGCACCAGACTGGCGAGCACCACGTCGTAGTCACCGGCCGTCGCGATGAGCGCGTCGGGCGCCAGTTCGGTCAGCACGATCTTGCGCCCCGCCTGCGCGGCGAACGGGAACGTGGTGCTGGTGAATTCACCGGTCAGCGTCGCCACCCTGGCACCGTCGGGAATGGCTGCGGCGACCAGACCCAGCAGCGCCGACACGCTGCCACCCATCGTCACCGATTCCACCGGCACGCCCGCCAAGGCGGCATACGCTGCGCGGCCGCGGCGCACCGGTTCGTCGAAGCTGGGCGCGTGCATGGTGCCGGCCTGCCACTCGGCGATGTGTTCGTGCAGCGCGTCGACCAGGAACGCGGGCGGCAGCCCGTAGGTCGGCGAATTGAGAAATCCTTGGGCACCGGCGAACTCGGCGCCGAACGCGGAGCGCGGGCTCATCCGGCAGAAGACTCGTCACCACGCAACCGGGCGCGCAGCTGATCGCGGTCGGTGCGGCGGCGTTCGTCGAACGAGGCGATGCTGGCCGTGGCCCGTCGTCGAAGGGGGGCGAACACCCAGATGCCCAGCGGCAGGGCCAGCACGATGGCGAACAGCAACGCCACCACTAGGGGAAACTCGGCTATCCCGATGAGATGAGCGAGGAAGAAGATCACCGCCGTCAGCACCGCCGCCAACAGCAGCCGGGCCAGCGTGTAGACCGCGACGTCGATCAACATGCGCTGACCCGATCCCCCGGTCGCTTCGCTCCTGCCCGCCGGACCCGATCCCCCGGTCGCTTCGCTGCCGTCAGCATTACCAGACACGGTTCGAGCCTACCGACGGCGCGTATATTCAGATGAAGGAGGTTTTCTGCGTGCAGTATCTGTTCCTCATCATCGTTCTCGCGGGTCTGGCCTACACGACGTTTCGTCTGGTGAAGGTCATGGCGAACCGACCCAAGAGCAGGACGATTGGGCCCGACGACGATCCAGACTTCCTGCGTCGCCTCGGCCACGGTGACCCCGACGTTCGCTGAAGCGAGTTAGCGGGACCCCGGAAAACCGTTGGCCACCATCGCGGCGAGTTCGATCAGCGCGTCGCGGGTTTCGGGCTTGAGCCGGTCGAGGCTGATCTCGGCACCCTCCTCCAGATGCGCATCGAACGGCACCCGCTGCACCGCACGGCAGCGCCGCGAGAAGTGATCCTCCACCTTGGTCATGTCGACCTTGCCCGAACGGGGCCGTACGGCGTTGATCACCGCGATCGAGTTGCGCACCAACTGCTGATAGCCATGGGCGTCCAGCCAGTCCAGCGTGGCCGAGGCGCTGCGGGCGCCGTCCACCGAGCCGGAGCTGATCACGATCAGCACGTCGGCCTTGCTCAGCACGGCTGACATGGCCGAGTGCAACATGCCCGTGCCGCAGTCGGTGAGCACCAGGCTGTAGAAGCGCTCCAGCACCTCGAGCGTGCGCGCATAGTCGTCGGAGCTGAACGCCTCCGACACCGCGGGATCACTCTCGGAGGCAAGCACTTCCAGCCTGCTCGGGCCCTGCGACGTGTAACTGCGGACGTCGCTGTAGCTGTCGATGCCCTCGGCGTCGCGCAACAGGTGCCGCACCGTCGACGGCGTCTCCAGCGGCACCTTCTGGCTCAGCGTGCCGCGGTCGGGATTCGCGTCGACGGCGATCACCCGGTCACCGCGGATCGAGGCGAACGTGGCGCCGAGCGTGGCGGTGATGGTGGTCTTGCCGACCCCGCCCTTGAGCGACAACAGCGCGATCCGGTAGCAACCCCGCAGCGGCCGGTCGACCTGTGCGGTCAGGCTCTTGCGCTTGATGGCCTTCGAGCCCTCGCCGAGGTTGATCAGCGTGCCCGACGCGTAGTAGACCCAGCGCCGCCAGCCCTCCGACGGCGTGCGCTTCGGTTGACCGAGCAACGCGACCGTCGACAGGTCGAAGTACGGCGGCGGATCCGCAGGATCGGTTGCGGAGATCGGCTGCTCCGACAATTCGGCGGTGATCTGCGCGAGCGGCAGGCCGTGCGGCGGGGTCGGCGCGGTCCACTCCGGGGGCACCGTCTCGGCAGGATCGCTGAAGCGATGCTGCGCCCTGAACCCCGGCTGCTGGTCGGCCGTGGGGTGCTGGCCTGGCGCAGACGTCAAGGTCAGCCCACCCCGGCGTAGGAGTGCAACCCGGTGGTGACCAGGTTGATGAAGAACAGGTTGAACACCATCGCAACGAAGCCTGCCACGTTGATCCAGGCGGCCTTTCGGTCCCGCCAGCCCGCCGTAGACCGGGCGTGCAGGTAGGCGGCATAGACGACCCAGGCGATGAACGCCACCGTCTCCTTGGGGTCCCAGCCCCAGTAGCGGCCCCACGCCTCCTCGGCCCAGATCGCGCCGAAGATCACCCCGAAGCCGAAGACGGGGAAGCCGAAGATCGTCGCGCGGTAGGCGATGCGGTCCAGCGTCTGGGCGTCGGGCAGCCGCTGCAGGACGCGGGCGAGCGTGCCCTCGCGGTCGGGGGCGCCCAACGGCGACATCTTGGCAAGGAACAAGATGCTGGCCACGCCCGCGACGAGGAACACGCCGGAGCCCAGGCTCACCACCGACACGTGGATCGGCAGCCAGTACGACTGCAGCGCGGGCATCACCGGCGCGGCGTTGGCGTACAGCCACTTGCCCGAAACCGTCAGCAGGATCAGCACCGGCACCAGCACGAACGCCCACAGGGTGCGGTACTGCGGGCGGCGCAGCATGATGGCCGCCGCCACCAAACCGCAGAAGCAGGTCAGGTTGATGAACTCGTACATGTTGCCCCACGGCACCCGCGTGGTGGCGAAACCGCGCAGCAGGATGCAGACGCCGAGCATGGCGATCCCGACGTACACCAGCGCCAATCCGGCCCGCCCGACGCGCTCGTCGACCGGCCGTTTCGGGGCGTCGAGTACCCGTCCCGGCGCATCGGGGTCGGCGACGGTGGCTCCGCCTCCCGCGGCGACCAGCTCACGGTGTTCGACGCGGCGGCCGCGGCTGTAGGCGAGTTCGACGGCGAGCAGCAGCAGCGCGACCACCATCACCACGATCGACGTGGTGAACGCCCAGTCGGAATACCGGGCCAGTCCGATGTCGATGTGCTCTGGATTCACGCTCGATCCTCTTCCTTCGCCACGTCCCGGCCTTCCAGCAACCGCCCGGTGATCCGCTCGAACTCATCGCCCCAGCCGGAGTTGTCGGTGCGGGCGAGGCCGCCCAACTCGACGCTAACCGTACCCGGCCCGGCGGGCTCGATACGAACCCAGATTCGGCGCCGCCGCACCACCAGCGACACCAGCAGACCGGCCATCATCGACAGCGCGAACACCAGCACCCACACCTGCGCGGGATCGTGCGAGACCTGCACGTTGATGAACGGCACCGCGCCGTCGAAGCGGATCGTGGTGCCGTCGTCCAGGCGGGTCGACTCGCCTGCACGCAGGTTGACCCTGGCCTGCTTGTTCAGCCGCTTCTGTGCGATGAGGCTCGAGTCGAGCGTGAAGATCGACTGGGGTTTGCCGGTGTCGAGGCCGGTGTCGCCGCGGTAGACGTCGATCGCGACGGCGGGGTCGTTGAGGGCGGGGAAGCTCGACGACAGCAGCTTGCCGTCGAGTTGCTCGGTCGGGGCGAACAGGCCCTGCACGGCGATCTGGTTCTTGCGGCGTTCGCGTTCGTCGGGGTACGTGCCGCCCGGTGGGTCGACGCGGATCACGCCCGACGACAGCAGCGTCACCGGATCGTCGGGCCGCCACTGCACCGTCGTGGTGCGGGTCTGGCCGTCGGGGAACGTGACGGTGAACGTCGGTGCGTAGCCGTGGCCCTGCAAATAGATTCGGTCACCGCCGAGCCGCAGCGGATGGTTGACCTCGAGCCGGTACGGCCGCCACGTGTCGGTGTTGAGGTCCGGCCCGGCCTGGTAGTCGACGTTGGCGGCGAAACTCAGCGCCTGGCCGCTCGGCAGGTACTTGGCGTCGAAGTCGTTGACCCGCAGACAGATCGGGTGCAGCGACGTGCCGTCCACCGTATTGCCGGCCCGGAACGAGTCGAACGCCGCTGGAGAAGCCGAGCAGAAGCCGGGACCGCCGTCGGCGATCACGATGACGTTGCCCTCGTAGCCGAACATCTTGCCTGCCGCCACCGCGACCAGCAGTCCAAGCAGCGAGAAGTGGAACACGATGTTGCCGAACTCGCGGAAATAGCCCTTCTCCGCTGAGATCTCCGTTACTTGCCCATCCTCGCGGGTGGCCCGCCGCCACCCGCGCAGCCGCTTCGTCACGTCGGCGACGAGCGTGTCGGCGTCGGCAGCGACCTCGGCTTCGTGGTGCTTGGGCAGCCGGGCCAGGTTCCGCGGCGCCGCGACGGGCTGCGCACGCAGGCTGCGAACGTGTTCCGCCAGTCGCGGGGTGAGACAGCCGACGAGCGAGATGAACAACAGGGCGTAGATCGCAGTGAACCAGAAGCTGGAGAACACGTTGAACGCCTGAAGCCGGTCCAGCCACGGACCGATCAGGGAGTGCTCGGCGATGTACTGATCGACCTTGCCCGCATTGAGGCTGCGCTGCGGCAGGAGTGCGCCCGGCATTGCCCCCAACGCCAGCAGGAACAGCAGCACCAGCGCCGTGCCCATCGACGTCAAGGTGCGCCAGGTGTTCCGGCCGTACGCCCACAGGCGTTTCAGCACTCTCATATCGGCAACCGAATGTCGCTGACGAACGCGTCGCGCACCCAGGAGATGAAGTCGGCCCACAACCCGGTCACCAGGGCGGCGCCGACCAGGATCAGCAGTACGCCGCCGAAGATCTGGATGGCCCTGGTGTGACGGCGCAGCCAGCCCAGCCCCTGCACGGCGCGCGCGGATCCGAAGGCCAAGAGCACGAACGGGATTCCCAGGCCAAGGCAGTACGCGATGACGAGCACGACACCGCGCGCAACGTTGGCGCCCTCGGTGGCCGACGCCACGGCGATCACCCCGGTCAACGTGGGGCCGAGGCACGGCGTCCAGCCGAGCGCGAAGACCGCGCCGAGCAGTGGCGCGCCTGCGATGGTGGACAGCCGCCGCGGCGTGAACCGGGCCTCGCGTTGCAGCGCTGGGACGAGGCCGACGAACACCAGCCCCATCAGGATCGTGATGACACCGCCGATGCGTTGCAGCAGAAGCTGATTGACGAGCAGCGTGGTGGTCAACCCGAGCACGGCAACGGTACCGAGCACGAAGACCACCGTGAAACCGGCCACGAAGAGCGCTGCCGCACCCGCGACCCGCAACCGGGCCGTCCGGATCGCGACGGCCCCCGGCTCCTCCTCTACGCCGACGACCGCCGCGAGATAAGACAGATAGCCCGGCACCAACGGCACCACGCATGGAGAAGCGAACGAAACCAGCCCGGCGACCACCGAGATGCCCAGTGCCACCAGTAGCGGTCCCGCGGCGGCGGTTTCGGCGAAACCCGTCATGCGGGAGTGTCCTTCTCGGCGGCCAACCGCTCCACGATCGGCTGGAGGTCCTCGGCGAGCAGCTCGCGCAAGAACACCGCGGCGACGCGATGCTGGCGGTCCAGCACCACGGTCGACGGGATGACGGTGGTCGGGTACTTGCCACCGAAGGCGATCATGGTGCGCATCGCCGGGTCGTAGATGGACGGATAACTGACCTTGCGGTCGACGACGAAGTCGACGGCGGCCTGACGGTTGTTGTCGCGCACGTCGATGCCTAGAAAGGCAACGCCCTTGGCCTTGGTCGCGTCGAACGCCTTCTGCAGCTCGCGGGTCTCCGAGCGGCACGGGCCGCACCACTGTCCCCACACGTTGACGACGACGACGTCGCCCTTGAAGTCGTCCAAGGACACGGTCTTGGACGGGTCCGTCAGCTCCGGACCGGAGATCGGCCCCGGGCGGCCGCGACTGTCCGGCGGGTCGTAGACGATGTCGGTCTTGCCGCCAGGGGCGACGAACTCGAACGTGCCGCCCTGGGCGACGGCGTCGTCACCGGTGGAGCAACCGGTCAGCAGCACCGCTACCGACGCGATCGACATCACCAGCCATCTCACACCCAGCCATCCCTCACTACAGACCCCATGGCTCCGAGTAGCTCCAGCGGGTGAGCACGTCGCCGGTGAACGTGAACGACGTGAACGACGCGAGGTTGCACAACCGGCTGTGCGGCAACGGAAGATGGTGCAGGTGCCGGTTCGTCATCGACCGGCGCAGCGTCTCGACGGGAAGCTGATGGCTGACACACACGGCCTGGTGGCCCTCCGCGCGCACACGGGCCCGGTGCAACGCCGCCTGCATCCGCGCCGCCACCTCGGCGTAGGGCTCACCCCACGACGGTTTGCGCGGATTGCGCAGCAGCGCCCAATTCCTCGGGTTGCGCAACGCCCCATCGCCGGGCGCGACCTTCTCGCCCTCGAAGTGGTTCCACGACTCGATGAGGTCGTCGTCGGTGTCGATGGTCACCCCGTGCGACGCGGCGATCGGCTCCGCCGTCTCCTGTGCCCGCTCCAGGGGTGAGGCCACCACGTAGACGATGTCGTTGTGCGCCAACCAGTCTGCGGACGCTTGGGCCTGCGCCCGTCCACGTTCCGACAAGTGGAAGTCCGGCAGGCGCCCGTAGAGGACCTTATCCGGGTTGTGCACCTCGCCGTGCCGCA
>JAOPVF010000019.1 GCA_025963195.1 Mycobacterium sp.
GGGACGCCCACTGGCGATCCGGGCACCGGCTGAGGGAGACTAGCGGTGTGACCGCGCTGGCCTTCACCATCGTCGCGCTGGTCCTCGTCGGACCTGTGCCGGAGCTGCTGGCCAGAGCGTCGTGGCCACTGCGCGCACCACGCGCTGCCGTCGTGCTGTGGCAGTCGATCGCGGTCGCCGCCGTGCTCTCCGCGTTCAGCGCCGGACTCGCGATTGCCAGCAGGCTCTTCGTGCTTGGCCCCGACGGGCGCCCGTCTGCGACCGTCACCAGTGAAATCGCGGTCCTCGGCTGGCCGCTGTGGAGCATCTACGTCGTCGTCTTCGCGCTGACCTTGGTCGTCGGCGGTCGCCTCTTGGTCGCCGTCATCCAGGTCGCCATCGCCACCCGGCGCAGGCGGGCCCATCACCGGATGCTGGTCGACCTGCTCGGCAGCTCGCGCGACTCCGCGCCCGAGATCTGTACACGGGCCAGCGGCCTGCGGATCCTGGACGTGACGCAACCGCTGGCCTACTGCCTGCCAGGGGTTCGCAGCCGCGTCGTGGTCAGCCAAGGCACCCTCACCACGCTGTCCGATGGTGAGATCGCCGCCATCCTCAGTCACGAGCAGGCGCACCTTCGGGCCCGTCACGACCTCGTCCTCGAGATGTTCACCGCGGTCCACGCCGCATTCCCCCGCTTCGTCCGCAGCGCCAGCGCACTTGGCGCCGTCCGGTTGCTGATCGAACTGCTCGCCGACGATGCCGCTGTGCGGACCGCAGGACCCACGTCCCTGGCCCGCGCCCTCGTCGCGTGCGCGTCGGGACGCACCCCGTCCGGAGCGCTCGCCGCAGGCGGGCCCACCACCGTCATCCGCGTCCGCAGGCTCGCCGGCAGACCCAACAGCGTGTCGCTGGCCATCACCGCATACCTTGCCGCCGCCGCGGTGGTCATCGTGCCGACCATCGCATTCGCGGTGCCGTGGCTCACCGAGCTGCAGAGGCTCTTCGCCGCATAGCGTCAAACTCCCCGTTCGACGACCAAACAACGAAAGGCTGCCTGTGAGCTCGTCTGGATCATCCGCAACCACCGCCACGGCCCAGATCGGGGTCACCGGCCTGGCCGTGATGGGCTCCAACCTGGCCCGCAACTTCGCCCACCACGGGTACACCGTGGCGCTGCACAACCGGTCGGTCGCCAAGACGGATCTGCTGCTCAAGGAGCACGGCTCGGAGGGCAACTTCGTGCGCAGCGAGACCATCCCCGAATTCCTTGCCGCGCTTGAGAAGCCGCGCCGCGTGATCATCATGGTCAAGGCGGGCGACCCCACCGACGCCGTCATCAACGAGCTGGCCGACGCGATGGAGCCCGGCGACATCATCATCGACGGAGGCAACGCTCTCTACACCGACACCATCCGCCGGGAGAAGACGATCCGCGAGCGCGGACTGCACTTCGTCGGCGCGGGCATCTCCGGCGGCGAGGAAGGCGCCCTCAACGGGCCGTCGATCATGCCCGGCGGACCGGCCGAGTCCTACAAGTCACTCGGCCCGCTGCTCGAGGAGATCTCCGCACACGTCGACGGCGTTCCGTGCTGCACCCACATCGGACCCGATGGCGCTGGGCACTTCGTGAAGATGGTGCACAACGGCATCGAATACTCCGACATGCAGCTCATCGGCGAGGCCTACCAACTGCTGCGTGACGGGCTCGGCAAGACCGCTCCCGAGATTGCCGACGTGTTCGCCGAGTGGAACAAGGGCGATTTGGACAGTTACCTCATCGAGATCACCGCCGAGGTGCTGCGCCAGACCGACGCCAAGACCGGCAAGCCGCTCGTCGACGTCATCCTCGACGAGGCCGAGCAGAAGGGCACCGGCCGCTGGACGGTGAAGTCGGCGCTCGACCTCGGCGTCCCGGTCACCGGCATTGCCGAGGCCGTGTTCGCCCGCGCACTGTCGGGCTCGGTCACCCAGCGCAAGGCCACCACCGGCCTGGCATCGGGCGACCTCGGCGGAAAGCCAAGCGACGCAGCCCAGTTCACCGAGGACGTGCGCCAGGCGCTCTACGCGTCCAAGATCATCGCCTACGCGCAGGGCTTCAACCAGATCCAGGCGGGCAGCATCGAATACGACTGGGGCATCACGCCCGGCGACATGGCCACGATCTGGCGGGGTGGCTGCATCATCAGGGCCAAGTTCCTCAACCGAATCAAGGAGGCGTTCGACGAGAACGCCGACCTGCCCAGCCTGATCGTCGCGCCGTACTTCCGCAGCGCCATCGAGTCGGCGATCGACAGCTGGCGCCTGGTCGTCGTGACCGCCACCGAGTTGGGCATCCCCATCCCCGGCTTCTCCTCGGCACTGTCGTACTACGACGGGCTGCGCACCGAGCGGCTGCCCGCCGCGCTCACGCAGGGGCTGCGGGACTTCTTCGGGGCGCACACCTACGGCCGTACCGACGCCGATCCGGCTGCGCGCTTCCACACCCTGTGGAGCGGCGACCGCACCGAGGTCGAGGCCTGACGCCGCGCAGTTTCGGCGAAGCGCCGGAGAAAAACTAGACTCGAGGTCGATGAGATTTCTTGACGGGCAGCGACCGCCCTACGACCTCACCTACAACGACGTCTTCATCGTCCCCGGACGGTCGGACGTGACGTCGCGATTCGACGTGGATCTGTCG
>JAOPVF010000030.1 GCA_025963195.1 Mycobacterium sp.
GATCCTCAAGCTGCTGACCGACCGGCCGATGCACGGCTACGAGATGATCCAGGAGATCGCCGAGCGAAGCCAGCAACTGTGGAAGCCGAGCCCCGGCTCGGTGTACCCGACGCTGCAACTGCTGGTCGACGAGGGCCTGATCGTCGCGACCGAGTCCGACGGCAGCAAGAAGCTCTTCGAGCTCACAGACGACGGCCGCGCCGCCGTCGAGAAGATCGAAACGGCACCGTGGGACGAGATCACCGAAGGCGCCGACCCCGGCGCGGTGAGCCTGCGCGCAGCCGTCGGGCAGCTGATGGGCGCAGTCGCCCAGTCGGCGCACGCCGCCACGGCCGAGCAGCAGCAACGCATCGTCGACATCGTCAACAATGCGCGCCGGGAGATCTACCAGATCCTCGGCGAGGACTGATCACCTCGACGTGGCGATGGCCTGAGCAATCGTCGTCGAACACCTGACTTCGGCGCGGTTTCTTCCGTTTCAGCGGATGAAACCGCGCCGAACCCGTGTAGATACAAGTCATGACTACCTTTCAGCTCGGCCAGTACATGGTCAACCGCGTCGGGTTCGGCGCCATGCAGCTCCCCGGACCCGGAGTCTTCGGCCCGCCGCGCGACCACGACCAGGCGGTCGCGGTCCTCAAGCGAGCCGTCGAGCTGGGCGTCGACCACATCGACACCGCGCAGTTCTACGGCCCCGACGTCGCCAACCAACTCATCCGCGAGGCGCTGCACCCCTATCCGGTGAGCCTGGCGCTGGTATCGAAGGTCGGTGCACGGCGCGACGACAACGGCGGCTGGATTCCGGCCGGGCAGCCCGACGAGTTGCGTGCCGACATCGAGCAGAACCTCGAATCCCTCGGGGTCGATCAGCTCGCCGCGGTCAATCTGCGCATCCACGACTCCGACGATCCCAGCGCCCCCGACGAGGTGAACCGCGAGTTGTTCGACCGGCAGCTCAGCGCCATGATCACCGCGCGCGACGAGGGCCTCATCGCCGGGATCGGGCTGAGCAGCATCGTGCCCGAACATCTGCGAATCGCGTTGCAGCGCACCGAGATCGTCACCGTGCAGAACGCCTACAACATGATCGACCGCACCTCGCAGCCGGTGCTCGACCTCTGCACCGAGCACGGCATCGCGTTCGTGCCGTTCTTCCCGCTGGGGTCCGCCTTCAACGCCGAAAACCCCGTTCTGGGCAATCCCGCCGTCAAGCAGGCGGCCGCCGATCTGGGCCGCACCCCTGCGCAGATCGCGCTCGCGTGGACGCTGGCAGTGGCGCCCAACGTGCTGCTGATTCCCGGCACGTCGTCGGTGCAGCATCTCGAGGAGAACCTGGCGGTCACCGACATCGAACTGCCCGCCGACTTCGCCCCATAGCCCTTGCGATTTGGGCACACGCAGTTGCGCTCAGGCCAACTGCGTGTGCACAAATCACTGGACGTCGACCCAGTCGAGGGTGCGCTGCACCGCCTTCTGCCAGCCCGCGTAACCGGTCGTGCGCTGTTCCTCGCTCCACGCGGGCGTCCAGCGCTTGTCCTCCTGCCAGTTGGCCCGCAGATCGTCAGGGTTCACCCAGAACCCGACGGCCAGCCCGGCGGCGTAGGCCGCACCCAGTGCGGTGGTCTCCGCGACGACGGGCTTGACGACGTCCACGCCGATCACGTCGGCCTGAATCTGCATGCACAGGTCGTTGGCGGTGATGCCGCCGTCGACCTTGAGCACTTCGAGGTGCACGCCGGAGTCGGCCTCCATCGCATCGACGACGTCGCGGCTCTGATAGCAGATCGCCTCAAGCGTCGCGCGAGCCACGTGCGCGTTGGTGTTGAACCGCGACAACCCCACGATCGCGCCGCGCGCATCCGATCGCCAGTACGGGGCGAACAATCCGGAGAACGCAGGCACGAAGTAGACCCCGCCGTTGTCCTCGACCTGCCGCGCCAGCGACTCACTCTGGGCGGCGCCACTGATGATGCCCAACTGATCGCGCAGCCACTGCACGGCCGAACCGGTGACGGCGATCGAACCCTCAAGCGCGTAAACGGGTTTCGCGTCACCGAACTGGTAGCACACCGTGGTCAACAACCCGTTCTGCGACCGCACGATCTTCTCGCCGGTGTTCAGCAGCAGGAAATTTCCCGTGCCATACGTGTTCTTCGCCTCCCCCGCGCTCAGGCACACCTGCCCAACCATCGCGGCCTGCTGGTCCCCGACGATCCCGGTGACCGCCACCTCGCCGCCGAGCGGGCCGGCCGCGAGCGTGGTCCCGTACGCCTGCGGCGACGACGACGGCTTGATCTCCGGCAGCATCTCACGCGGAATCCCGAAGAACGACAACAGTTCTTCGTCCCAGTCGAGCGTCTCCAGATTCATCAGCATGGTCCGGCTGGCATTCGTCACGTCGGTGACGTGCACGCCGCCGCGCGGCCCGCCGGTGAGGTTCCACAGCACCCACGTGTCGGACGTGCCGAAGATCGCGTCACCCTTCTCGGCGTCGGCCCGCACACCGTCGACGTTCTCCAGGATCCACTGCACCTTGCCCGCGGAGAAGTACGTCGCGGGCGGTAGCCCCGCCTTGCGGCGGATCACGTCACCTCGTCCGTCGCGGTCCAGCGCGGAGGCAATCCGGTCGGTTCGGGTGTCCTGCCAGACGATGGCGTTGTAGTACGGCCTGCCGGTCTTCCTGTTCCAGACCAGCGCGGTCTCACGCTGATTGGTGATGCCCAGGGCAGCCAGATCGTCCGCGGACAGCTTCGTCTTGTTGAGCGCCGACGTCATGACCGAAGCCGTGCGCTCCCAGATCTCCACCGGGTTGTGCTCGACCCAACCCGCCTTCGGCAGGATCTGCTCGTGTTCGAGCTGATGACGGCCCACCTCGGCGCCGTCGTGGTCGAAGATCATGCACCTGGTGCTCGTGGTGCCCTGGTCGATTGCTGCGACGAAGTCCACTGTGCTCCTTCCCGGGTCGCTACGCTCCTGCCCCTCCGAACGTCCATGATGGACTACGTGACCAAAGCGCTCGCCGACATTGACCGCATGCCGCGCGGCGGCCCGGACGCGTCGTGCCTGGACCGCATCTTGCACACCGACCGACTGGAGTATCTCGACCGCGACGACGTCGACCCGGAGATCAAGCGCGGTGTCGTCCGGGCGCTCGAGCTCACGGGACAGTGGTTCGGCAACCACGAGAAGTTCGCGCACATCGCCCTCGATGAAGTGGCCGACGTGCCCGACCCGAAGATCCTCGAGCTGGGGTCGGGTCACGGTGCTCTGTCGGCCGAGCTGCTGGAGATGCACCCGACCGCCCTGCTGACGGTCACCGACGTCGAACCCGACTCGGTAGCGGCCATCGCGGCAGGCGAACTCGGCGACGATCCCCGCGTTTCCGTGCGCGAGATGGATGCCACCGACATCGACGCCGAAGACGCTCAGTTCGACCTCGCGGTGTTCGCGCTCTCGTTCCACCACCTGCCACCCGCCGCAGCGTCCCGGGTGTTCGCCGAGGGCACCCGCGCCGCCGACAAGCTGCTGATCATCGACCTGCCGCGACCGCCGACGCCGCTGCACCTGCTGCGGCTGGCGACGATGCTGCCGTTCGCGCCGTTCGTCCCGTTCGTGCACGACGGCGTGATCAGCTCACTGCGCGCCTACAGCCCGTCGGCGCTGCGCGCGCTGGCCAATCACGCCGACCCCGCGATCACACTCGAATTACGCGGCGGCCTGGCCAACCCGCAGGTGGTGGTGGCCACCCGCGGCTAGGCTCGCCTGGTGGGCGAAGAGGTCACCCAGGCCGAATACAGCCGTGCACAGCGCCGCGACTACCGGCGCAAGGTGCAGCTGTGCCTCGACGTGTTCGAGACGATGCTCGCCCAATCGAGTTTCGACGTCGAACGCCCGATGACCGGCATGGAGATCGAGTGCAATCTGGTCGACGCCGACTACCAGCCGGTGATGAACAACTCCGAAGTCCTTGCGTCGATTGCCGATCCGGCCTACCAGACCGAATTGGGCGCCTATAACATCGAATTCAACGTGCCCCCGCGGCCGTTGCCTGGGCGCGCCGCGCTGGAGCTCGAGGGCGAGGTGCGCGCCAGCCTGAACGCCGCCGAGGTCAAGGCGAACGAGGACGGCGCCCACATCGTCATGGTCGGCATCCTGCCGACACTGCTACCCGAGCACCTCTCCGGCGACTGGATGAGCGAGTCGACGCGCTATCAGGCGCTCAACGACTCGATCTTCACCGCGCGCGGCGAGGACATCCACATCGACATCTCCGGACCCGAGCGGCTCAGCCTGGAGTCGGCCTCGATTGCACCCGAATCCGCCTGCACCAGCGTGCAATTGCACCTCCAGGTGTCCCCCGCCGACTTCGCCAGGAACTGGAATGCGGCGCAGGTGCTGGCCGGCCCGCAGCTGGCGCTAGGCGCCAACTCGCCGTACTTCTTCGGGCACCAGTTGTGGGCCGAGACCCGCATCGAGCTGTTCGCGCAGGCCACCGACACCCGGCCCGACGAGCTCAAGACCCAGGGCGTGCGACCGCGGGTCTGGTTCGGCGAACGTTGGATCACGTCCATCTTCGATCTGTTCGAGGAGAACGTCCGCTACTTCCCGACGCTGCTGCCCGAAATCTCCGACGAGGACCCCGTCGCCGAGCTCGCGGCGGGACGCACGCCCAAGCTCTCCGAGTTGCGGCTGCACAACGGCACCGTCTACCGGTGGAACCGCCCGGTGTACGACGTGGTCGGCACGGACCACGGCGGCCGGCCGCACCTTCGGGTGGAGAACCGGGTGCTGCCCGCCGGGCCAACAGTGGTCGACATGTTGGCGAACTCTGCGTTCTACTACGGGCTGCTGCGCACTTTGGCCGACGACGATCGGCCCATCTGGACGAAGCTGAGTTTCGCTGCGGCAGAACATAACTTCCTGTCCGCCGCCCAGCACGGCATGGAGGCGCGCCTGTACTGGCCAGGGCTTGGCGAGGTGACACCCGACGAGCTGGTGTTGCGCCAGTTGCTGCCGATGGCCGAGGAGGGCTTGCGCCGGTGGGGTGTTGCCATCGAGGTGCGCGACCGCTTCCTCGGCGTCATCGAAGGCCGCGCGAAGACGGCCCGCAACGGTTCGGCTTGGCAGGTCGCAACGGTCCACGCGTTGCAGGAACGGGGTTTGGCCAGGCCGGCCGCGCTGGCCGAGATGCTGCGGCTGTACTGCGAGCGGATGCATAGCAACGAGCCCGTGCACACGTGGGACGGGCCCGCGTAGCTTGGAGCCATGAGCGATTCGACGAACTCCGACATCATGGATTGGGACGACGTTTACCGCGGAGAGGGCGGGTTCGAGGGCCCGCCGCCGTGGAACATCGGCGAGCCGCAGCCCGAGCTGGCCGCACTCATCCGCGAGGGCAAGGTGCGCAGCGAAGTACTCGATGCCGGCTGCGGGCATGCGGAGCTGTCGCTGGCGCTGGCCGCCGACGGTTACACGGTGGTCGGCATCGAGCTGACCCCGACCGCGGTCGCCGCCGCGACGAAGGCCGCCAAGGAACGCAACCTGCCCAACGCGACGTTCGTGCAAGACGACATCACGACGTTCACCGGGTTCGACGACCGGTTCAGCACGATCATCGACTCGACGCTGTTCCACTCGCTGCCCATCGAGGGCCGCGAGGGTTATCAGCAGTCGGTGTTCCGCGCGGCCGCTCCTGGTGCGAGGTACTACATCCTGGTCTTCGCGAAGGGCGCGTTCCCGTCCGAACTCGAGACCAAGCCCAACGAGGTCGACGAAGCCGAATTGCGGTCAGCGGTCGGAAAGTACTGGGAGATCGACGAAGTCCGGCCTGCCTTCATCCACGCCAACGCGATCGCCATCCGCGACGCGCCGTTCGAGATGCCGCCCCACGACCGCGACGAAAAGGGCCGGATCAAGTTCCCCGCGTTCCTGTTGACGGCACACAAGGCCTAGGTGACGCTGACCAGCGCTGCGGCGAACGTCTCCAGGTCCTCAGCGCTGGCGTCGACGTGCGGGGACAGCCTCAACGCAGGACGGGTCATCTCGCGCGGCGCACGCTCGATGCCTGCGTAGGTGGTGACGATCCGGTGCTCGGCGATCAGCCTGTCCCGCACGACCCGGGGGTCGACGCCGTCGGGTGGGCTCAGCGTGGTGATGGCACTTGGCTCATCGATGGGTTCGACGACCTGCCAGCCCACCACGCCGGCCATGGCGGTGCGGGCCATGGCGCCGACTTCCACCAGTCGGGCCCGGATGCGCGCCGGCCCGGCGGCTACGTGTTCGCCGAGTGCAATCGAAAGACCCACCTGCGCAGCGACGTTCACCTCCTCGTTGCCGAGCCATCCGAGCGTCGCTTCGCTCAACAATCCGCTGCGGGCGGCGAGCAGGCCGAGCCCTCGCGGCCCGGCCGTCCACTTGCGCGACGCCGTGTACACCGCGTCGGCGCCGACGTCGACGCAGTCGAGGTGGGCAAACGCCTGGGCGGCGTCGACGATCAGCGGGATGCCGATGTCGCGGCACACAACGGCGATCGCCGCGACGGGTTGAACGATCCCGCGGTGGCTGCCCAGCGGCGTGAGGTGCACCAGCGCAGGCGGATCCGCCGTCAGAGCCAGCGCGGCGGAGGCGACGTCGAGGCGGCCCGCGTCGTCGACCGGCAGCAGACGCACCTCGAATCCGTGTTGCGCCATGATGACCAGGTTCGGCCCGAACTCACCGGGCAGGCAGGCCAAGGTCTTGGCGCCACGCCAGTCGCCGAGCAGGATGTCGAGCGCGTTGTTGGCGCCGGTGGTGAAGACGACGTCACCGGCGGTGAATCCGGTGAGCGCCGCGGCGGCGGCCCGACCCGCTTCGAGCACGGGCGCAGCGGATTCGGCGGCGACGTACCCGCCGACCTCGGCCTCGTGCCGCGCATGCTGGGCCACGGCGTCGATCACGGCGAACGTCTGCCGAGAGCACGCGGCGCTGTCGAGGTGCACGCCCGCCACCGGCGGTCTGGCGTCCCGCCAGGCGGTCGCCAGGCTCACTTGACCGCGAGTGACAGCCCGAAGTCCCCGGCCTGATCGGTCCAGAAGTTGGTCCGGCGCAGTCCGGCGGCGGCGAGCTCGTCTGCGACGGCGTCGGCCCTGAACTTGCAGGACACCTCGGTGAGCATCTCCTCCCCTGCGGCGAAGTCGACGGTCAGGTCGAGCCCGCCGACGTGCGCGCGCTGCGGAGTACTTGCCCGCAGCCACATTTCGATGCGCTCCTCGTCGGCGTTCCAGCGCGCGACGTGATCGAAGGCATCGAGGTCGAAGTCGGCGTCGAGTTCGCGGTTCACCACCGCGAGCACGTTCTTGTTGAACTTTGCGGTCACCCCAACGCTGTCGTCGTAGGCGCGCACCAGCCGGTCGACGTCCTTGACCAGATCGGTGCCCAACAGCAGACCGTCGCCCGGCTCCAGGTTGTCCGACAGTGCGGCAAGGAATTCCGCGCGCGGTCCGGTGGTGAGGTTGCCGATGGTCGATCCGAGGAAGATCACCAGCCGGCGGCCGACGTGCGGAATCTTGCCGAGGTGCTCTTCGAAGTCACCGCAGACCGCGTCGATTTCGATGCCGGGGTACTCCTTGCCGATGGCCGAACCTGCCGACTCCAGTA